>DASYJZ010000826.1:0-9126 GCA_035995965.1 Longimicrobium sp.
GGCCACCCACGGGTTGCGCGGGTCGTCGTAGATGGCGTGGAGAACGCGGAGCCTCACGCCCCCCGCCGGGCGATGAAGAAGTTGGAGCCGATGGCCACGTCCCAGAACCAGCGCGCCAGCGGGTTCTCGAACGGCCAGCTCCGCCGCGAGAGGAAGGTGGAGAGCTTCCGCTTGAGGCCGGGGCGCACCTCTTCCGGGTGGGCGATGCGGTTGCGCAGGTAGTGCACCCAGAGGTCGCGCGGGGGCACCACCGGGGTGAAGCCGGCGCCCTTCAGCAGCCTGCGCAGCCGCCAGCGGGTGGGGATCACCCCCACGTCGTAGGTCCCCTCGCCGCCGCCGCGCACCTTCTCGAAGTACCAGATCTGCATCCGGCGCGGCATCAGCACGAGCCCCGCCAGGTCGTAGTGCGGGTCGTTCCAGAGGGAGTAGAGCGAGAGCGGCTTGGGCGTCACCATGTAGAGCAGGCCGCCCGGCGCCAGCACGCGGTGGATCTCGTCCAGCGTCTTCGGGCGGTCGGTGACGTGCTCCAGCACGTTGTCCAGGATCACCAGGTCGAAGCCGGCGTCGGGCCAGGGGAGTGCCTCGGCGACGCCGCGGCACAGGTCGAGCTCCACCGCGTGCTCGCCCGCGCGGACGGCGGCGCGCGCCAGCGACTTCTCGTCCAGCTCGATCCCGGCGCAGCGGGCGCCCTGCTCGGCCAGCGCGATCAGCACCCCCGCGTCGCCGCAGCCGATGTCGAGCACCCGCTTGCCGGCGGCGTCGAACCCCGCGAAGCGGCGCAGCGTGTCCGCCACGTCGAAGCCGCGCGCGTACTCGCTGACGTACAGGTTCTTCCAGGTGTCGAAGTTGTCCGACGACCACCAGGTGGCGCGCTCGGCCTCGAGTTGGGCGAGGTACTTCGGCTCGACCTGCGAGAGATCGGTGCGCGAGACGCGCGCAGCCGTCGTCTCGCTCGCGGGGTTGGCCAGGGCTCGTCTCCGGGATGAAAGGGCGCGGTTCTCCAGGGCGGGTATTCTACCGCGGGCGGGCCGTTGGGGGGAGGGGGCGGGAGCTCGCGTCGCCGGCTGCTCGCGCGTGCGCCGCGCTGGAACGGGCAGGCGGCGCAAAAGGTCCGGCGTAAAAAGGGTGGTTCGCGCCGCTGCGCCGCTTTAGCTTGCTGCGGGTGCCGCCGTCCGGCTGCACGTCACCCGCACACCAAGAGGCAGACGATGAAGAAGCTCTCGCTGAAGCTCGACGACCTTCGCGTGGATACCTTCGAGACGGCCACGCTCAGAGGCGGGGTCGAGTCGATGGAGACGGACGGCATCACGGTGTGCAGTCACTGCGCCGGATGTGGGACCTTTTCGTTGAACGAGGGGACGCAATGCTTCTGCTCCGCCCCCGCGCCAGTGTGCTCGCAGAACTGCGTGGAAGTGAGCCAGTTCACCGACTTCCAGGCCTGCTGCGGCTGACGAGCTCGGCGTGGACGCATGAAAACCGGCCGCCGGAGCTCTCCGGCGGCCGGTTCGCATCCGTGCGTGCGGGTCAGGCGCCGATGTGCCAGCGGAAGGTGTCGAAGCTGGTGATCCAGGTCGCGTCCGCGCCGTAGTGGCGCAGGCCCAGGCTGCCGGCGCCGGTGTAGGGGGCGTGGTCGTTGATGGCCGGCGACGGCGTGAGCTCCACCTGCTGCACCCCGTCGAAGTACACGCGCAGCCTGTCGTCCGCCGCCTCGAAGCGGATCGTGTGCGACGTGCCGCGGGCCCAGTCCACGTTCTTCACCCACATCTGGTCGTACGCCGTGCCCTCGTGGTGGTAGACGGCCAGGTTCTCCGACCCCCGGGGAATCGGCGCCGCGTCGTCGCGGAAGGCCAGCAGGTAGTAGTTCGACCCGCTCTGGAACCGCAGCACCAGCCCGCCATCGTCGGCGCGGCTCGACACGGTCTCCACCCACCCGTTGGTCATCTGCAGGCCGACGCGGGTCAGCACGGCCTGGAACGCCGGGCCGGAGGCGACCAGCGTGCCGTTCTGGATCGACCAGTTGTAGCCGCCGCCGTCGGCGTAGGGCGCGTACGACACGAGCGAGGGGGTGGTGAAGGAATCCTCCTCCCAGTCCGGCTGCGGACCGGGAGGCGTGGCCGTGGGCGAGTGGCTGCAGGCGCCCAGCGCGAGCAGGGCGAGGGCGGCGATCGTGGAGGCTCTGCTCATCGTCATGCGTACGGATCGGGATGAAAGGAGGGAGGACGACGCGGATGAAGGCGGGGCGGCCGTGGCTCTCCGGACCGCACACGAAGAATAGCGGCTCGGTGCGCCAGAGTCACGTGCCAGCGGACGAGGTCGAAGATGCCCGCTGGAGGTCGAGCGTGTTGCTGCCGAACACGCCGCCAGGATCAACTGCGGGAAACCGTTGAGGCCCGGGAACGTGACGGCCCCGCCGTCACCGCTTTGCCACGGTGCGGTAGATCTCCGCCAGGCGGTCGGCGATCGCGTCCCACGAGAAGCGTGCCGCGGCGTCCTCGCGCCCCTGCAGCCCGAGGGCCCGGGCGCGCGCGGGGTCCTCCATCATCCGCCCGATCGCCTCCGCCAGCGCGTCCGCGTCGCCCGGGGGGACGAGGAAGCCGTTGCGCCCGTCCTCCACGATGTCCACGATCCCGCCGGCGGCGCTGGCGATCACGGGGCGCGCGTAGCTCATCGCCTCGATCAGCACCACCCCGAGCCCTTCGGTGTCGCCCTTCGCGTCCACCACGGCGGGGAGGACGAAGGCGTCACACGTCGATAGACGGCGCTGCAGCTCGTCTTTCGCCACGAAGCCGTGGAAGACCGCGCCCGCGCCGAGCTCCAGCCGCCGCGCCCGCTCCTCCAGCCGCGCGCGGTCCGGCCCGTCGCCGACCACGTGCAGCACCGGCCGGCGCGCCGCCGGGAGCGAGGCGAGCGCGTCCAGCAGCAGCTGCACGCCCTTCCGCTCTACCAGGCGGCCGACGAAGAGCAGCTCGAAGGGACGGCTCCCGTCCCAGGCGTACGGCGGCGGCTCGGCGGGCGCGTCGACCGCGGCGCCGAAGGGGATGATGGCGGCCTCCACCCCAGGCACCTGGCGCGCCAGCCGCCCCGCGGTGTAGCTGCTGATCGCCGTCACCGCGTCGGAGCCGCGCACGATGCGCCGCAGGAGCGGGGCGAGGAAGGGGAACTGGCGCTCCATCCAGGTCAGCTCCACCCCGAAGAAGGTGGAGACCAGCGGGAGCCCCGTCTTCCGCTTGGCGTGCAGCCCCAGGACCCCCTGCGGGACCGGCCAGAAGGCGTGCAGCACGTCGAAGCCGCCCTCCCGGGCCACGCGAGCGGCCGCGCGCGAACCGGCGGCCAGGTAGCCGGGGACCAGCCCCAGGAACCAGGGGCGCTCGCGGATGCGGTCGGGCGCGGTCTGGTCGTGGGTGAGCGTCTCCCAGGCGCGGGGGGCGTAGCGGAAGCGGTGCACGCGCACCCCGTCCACCGTCTGGCTGGCCAGCCCGCGGTACGCCGGGGCGAGCACCTCCACCTCCACACCGCGCGCCGCGAGCCGCCGGATGGTCTCCACCAGCCAGGGCGTGATCACGTCGCCGGGGCCGCGGGCGTAGGCCGTGACCAGGTACAGGACCTTCACTTGTCGGGGAGGGTGGGGCTGGCTATGTTGAGCATCTGGCCCAAAATACGGCCCTCGCCACCCCCTCACAAGCACTCGGACCGGCGGTGACGAAAGCCCTGCTGGAGCGCGCCCTCGTCATCGTCCCGACGTACAACGAGCGCGAAAACCTTCCTCGCCTCGTCCCCTCCATCCTCTCCCGCGACGAGCGCCTGGAGATCCTGGTGGTGGACGACGGCTCTCCCGACGGCACGGGCGAGCTGGCCGACGAGATCGCCGCGGGGGAGAAGCGCGTGCACGTCCTCCACCGCACGGTGAAGGAGGGGCTGGGGAAGGCGTACCTGGCCGGCTTCGCATGGGGGCTGGAGCGCGGCTACGACGTGCTCTTCGAGATGGACGCCGACTTCTCGCACGACCCGCAGCACCTGCCCAAGTTCCTGGAGGCCATCGAGCGCTACGACGTGGTGCTCGGCTCGCGCTACCTGCACGGGCGGGTGACGGTGGTCAACTGGCCCATCGGCCGCCTCCTGCTCAGCTACTTCGCCAACGTCTACGCCCGCAAGGTCACCGGGCTCCCCATCGCCGACCTCACCGGCGGCTTCAAGTGCTTCCGCCGCGAGGTGCTGGCGGCCATCGCCCTGGACCGGGTGGAGAGCAACGGCTACTCCTTCCAGATCGAGATGAGCTTCCGCGCCTGGAAGAAGGGGTTCCGCCTGGGCGAGATCCCCATCATGTTCGTGGACCGCGACGTGGGCGAGAGCAAGATGAGCAAGCACATCGTCCGCGAGGCGGTGTGGCGCGTCTGGCGGCTCCGCTGGCTCTCCATCACCCGCAGGCTCGACCCGCCCGCACGCCTCGCCCCCTGAGGGCCGCCCCTCCATGTCCCAGCCGTCGCCCGGTTCCGAGTTCCTGCGCGCCCTGGCCGCCGCCGCCCTGCGCGACGGCGACCCCGCCGCGCTGGCGGAGCGCGCCGCCACGGGGCTCGCCGGCGTGTTCCGCAGCCAGAAGAGCCTGGTGCTCGACGTGCAGTTCACCGGCTTCCTCTTCAAGGGCAAGCCGCTGGGCGGCGCGGACCCCACGCTGCTCCACGCCGCCGGGCAGCTCATCGTGCTGCGCCTGAGCCGCGTCGGCTTCACCCCCGACGCCTCGGTGGACGACCTGCGCGTCTTCTTCGAGGCGCTCTCCCTCCCGCCCGCCGTGCTGGGCCCCGGCGGCGTGCTCGGCCGCATCGCGTCCGCGCGCCCCTTCGGCGTCTACCTCAGCGCTTCCACCGGCGAGGTCTACCGCCCGCCACGCCGCGCCGGCCCCTCCGCGTCTCCATCCCCTGAACGGCAGGGCGTTTCGGTCGATGACACCGCGCGCCTCCCGTCTTCCGTGGACGCGCCGGCGCCCGAGGAAACATCCGCACCCCGGGGCGGGGAAGCGGCCGGCGCTCCCGCGGCCGGCTTCGACGGGTTCGGGGGAGACGGGACGGAGCTGTCGGACTTCGAGCTGCTCGACGACTTCCCCGCGCTGGCGCCGCCGCCCGCGGCAGCGCCGACGCCGGCCGCGAGCCGCGGCGTTGCGGGCCCGCCGGCGGACGCGCGCGATGGGGACGTGGCGAGCAACGACATGTTCCACTTCTTCCGCACGGCGCACTCGGACCGCGCGGAGGAGGGGGCCGACCGGCTCGCGGGGCTCCTGCGCGCCGCCGAGAACCCCGCGCGCTTCGACGAGCTGGCCGAGGCCGCCACGCGGGCGGTGCAGCGCCTGGTGCGCTCCGGCGACCACGCCGAGGCCGTGGAGCTGCTCGCCGCGCTCGTCGCCGAGGCGGAGCGGCCGGACCGCACCCGCATCTTCCGCGAGTCGGCGGTGCAGGCGCTGCGGCGCGTGGGCACGCCCGAGACGCTGCACCAGCTCCAGGCGCTCGTCGAGCACCACGGCGGGCAGGAGCGGGAGCGCATCCTCCACTTCTTCGCCTTCATGGGCGGCGAGGTGGCGCAGATGCTGGAGACCCTCGTCTTCCGCACCGGGGACCCGGAGCTGCGCGTCGCGGTCTTCCGCCAGCTCCTGCGCGTGGAAGGCGCGGTGCAGCGCGTCGCCGCCCGCGCGCTGGGCGACGCGTCGCCGAACCGCACGCGGCTGATGCTGGAGCTCGCCGTGCTCCCCGAGGTGGACCCGGAGCTGGCGGTGCGCTGGCTCTCCGAGGCGGCGGGGCACGCGGACGCGGCGGTGCGCACCGACGCGGCCCGGCACGCGGCGACGGTCGGCGGCCGCGGCGGGCTGCGCATCCTCCTGGACGTGCTCAACAGCGAGCGCGACCCGGCGGTGAAGAAGGTCGCGGTCCAGGCGCTGGGCGCGCTGGGCGACCCGGCCGCGGTGCCGTTCCTGGTGCGCGTGGTCAGCGACGGCGGCGACGAGGGGGTGCAGGTCGCCGCCATCGTGGCGCTGGGCCGCCTGGGCTCGGGCGAGGCGCTGCCGGCGCTCCTGGCCGTGGTCAACCGCCGCGGCGGGCTTTTCGGGGGGAAGAAGCTCTCGCGTCCCCGGGCGGCCGCGATCGCCGCCATCGGCCGTATCCACACCCCCGCCGCCCGCGAGGTCATCCACTCGCTCGCGGGAGGGAAGGACTCCGAGCTCGCCGCCGAGGCCCAGCGGGTGCTGGGGACGATCGACTGAGGTGGATCCGGCGTCCGGCGTCGCCACGATGCGGGGCGATGCGAGTTCGGGAGACGATGCGAGTAAACTCGCCGCTACAACGGCACGCAGTCCGCCTGCGCGGACACCAACGACAACACGGCCCCGGCGCTCCACGAGCGGCGGGGCCGTTCCACAGGTGCCGCCACACACCCGCCACGCTCCCACGCCGGCATCAACGCCAGGGTTTCCCTGGTCCACGACGACGATAAGATCACGCCATTGCAACAACTGTCATCCCCGTAACACCGTTGACATGCGTGCGGCGGTTAACGATATTAACAGGTGTGCTGCACGCCGGCAAAGCCATTGCAAATCGGGCCTTTACACTGTATTGTGGCCCGTCGACGGGCTGCGCTGGCGGAGTCCTCGGCAGCCGTTCCTGATCGGCCACGGGAGAGGCTTGTCGTGGCGGAACCGCCAGCCGCGGCGCTTTGGTCGACCACACAGATCTTTCGGTCGCCGCGGAGAAGGCCGAGGTGCAGTCCGCGAAGGCGGACTTCGTGCCGTTCCAGCGCCGGGTTTCCAACCCGGCGATAGGGACCCAACCCGGCAACGCGAGGCGGAACCATAACATTCACTCAGCTCGGTCATGGTGACTGATTGTTGCGGGGCGCAGGAGCCGGCAGGGAAGCGCCGACGCTGGCTGGTGTGGAGAGATCATGGAGTTTCCCACAGGTTTTCCCGAGTTGAGTTTACATAACACATATTATACGAAGTGGCGCAGGGGTTGCCAGACAGGGAAATCAACGTACTCAAGGAGCCACGAATGGCACGCGCGATCTGGAAAGGCAGCATCAGCTTCGGTCTCGTCTCCATCCCCGTCGGGCTCTTCTCGGCCGAGACGCGCGACGAGATCAGCTTCCGGCAGCTCGACAAGCGCAACCTCGCGCCGGTCGGCTACAAGAAGTACAACAAGCAGAGCGGCAAGGAGGTCGAGGCCGACGACATCGTGAAGGGCTTCGAGTACGAGGACGACCGCTACGTGCTGATCAGCGACGAGGACCTGAAGCGCGCCAACCCCGAGAAGACGCAGACGGTCGACATCATCGACTTCGTGGACCTCGACGACATCGACCCCGAGTACTTCGACAAGCCGTACTACCTGGCGCCGCTGAAGAAGAACGCCAAGGCCTACGCCCTGCTGCGCGAGGCGCTCAAGCGCTCGGGCAAGGTCGGCATCGCCAAGGTGGTGATCCGCTCGCGCGAGTACCTGGGCGCGGTGATCCCCCACAACGACGTGCTGGTGCTCGAGATCCTGCGCTACCCGCACGAGATCCGCGGCGTCGACGACCTGGAGCTCCCCGGCGAGGAGCTGGAGAAGATGGGCGTCACCGACCGCGAGGTGAAGATGGCGGAGATGCTGATCGACGGGATGACGGCGGACTGGGACCCGTCGAAGTACCACGACAGCTACCGCGACGACCTGATGGCCCTCATCCACAAGAAGATCGAGAGCGGCCAGACGGAGGTCCTGGACGAGTCGCCGGCCCCCGAGGTCGACGTCGAGCCCAAGGGCGTGATCGACATCATGTCGCTGCTGAAGAAGTCGGTCGAGGCCACCTCGAAGCATCGGGCGGGCGACGCGGCGAGCGACGATGAAGACGAGAAGGAGCGCCCCGCCGCCCCGGCGAAGCGCAAGACGGCGTCGAAGTCGGCCGCGGCCAAGGCCGGGGGCGACAAGCCGAAGTCCGCGCAGCCCGCGAAGCCGCGGACGCGCGTCCGCAAGAGCGCCTGAGCGGGCGCGGCGCCGGATGGGTCTCGCCGAGTACCACCGCAAGCGCGACTTCGGCAAGACCGCCGAGCCGCGCGGGAGCGAGCACCCCTCCGGCGCCACCCTGGCGTTCGTGGTCCAGAAGCACGCCGCCAGCCACCTGCACTACGACTTCCGCCTGGAGCTCGACGGGGTCCTGAAGAGCTGGGCCGTCCCCAAGGGCCCCTCGCTGGACCCCGCGGTCAAGCGCCTCGCCGTCCACGTGGAGGACCACCCGCTGGAGTACGGGAGCTTCGAGGGAATCATCCCCAGGGGCGAGTACGGCGGCGGCACGGTGATGCTCTGGGACCAGGGCCTCTGGGAGCCGCTGGACGACCCCCACAAGGGGTATCGCAAGGGCCATCTCAAGTTCCGGCTCTACGGGGAGAAGCTGCGCGGCGGCTGGCACCTGGTGCGCTCGCGCCGCGGCGAGGAGGGCGAGAAGGAGCAGTGGCTCCTCTTCAAGGAGAACGACGCCGAGGCGCGCCCCGAGAGCGAGGGGAGCATCACCGAGCTGGAGCCGCGTTCGGTGGCCACCGGACGCACCATCGAGGAGATCGCCGCGGACGCCGACAACACCTGGAGCTCCAACCGTCCCCCGAAAGACGGGAAGAATAAGGCCTTCGCCGCCCCCGCGAAGCCGAAGCCCGCCCCGAAAGCCGCGCTGGCGGCCTCCCCCGCTCCCGCCCTCCCCGGCGCGCGGAAGGCGGCGATGCCGAAGGAGCTCCTCCCCGAGCTCGCCACGCTGGTCGAGGACGTTCCCGCCGGCGACCAGTGGCTGCACGAGATCAAGTTCGACGGCTACCGGCTGCTGGTGTTCATCGACGGCGGCCGCGTGCGCATGCTCACGCGCAAGGCGAACGACTGGACCGACCGCTTCTCCGGGCTGGCGGCTCCGCTGCAGGCGCTCCCCGCGCGGCAGGCGGTGCTCGATGGCGAGGTGGTGATCGTGGCGCCCAACGGCACCACCAGCTTCCAGCTCCTGCAGAACGTCCTCAACAACGGGCGCCAGGACGAGCTCGTCTTCTACGGCTTCGACCTGCTCTACCTGGACGGCTACGACCTGCGTGGCGTGCCGCTGCTGGAGCGCAAGGAGGCGCTGCGTCTCCTC
>DASYJZ010000827.1:0-5113 GCA_035995965.1 Longimicrobium sp.
CCTGCGTGGATCGGTTGGCGCTGGGCGCGGCGACGGGGATCCCGGCCGCCGCGAGCAACGCGTGCGCCACCGGGTGCGCGGGGACGCGCACGCCGACGGTCGGCAGCCCCGCGCTGACGGAGTCTGGGATGGTCGCGGCCCGGGGCACCACCAGCGTGAGCGGCCCCGGCCAGAAGCGCTCCGCCAGCCGGTCCGCCGCGGCCGGCCACGCGCTGGAAAGGGCGCGCGCCGCGTCGACGGTGGCGACGTGCACGATCAGCGGGTTGTATGCGGGGCGGCCCTTGGCGCGGTAGATCCGCTCGACCGCGGCGGGGTCGAGCGCGTGCGCGCCCAGGCCGTATACCGTCTCCGTGGGGAAGGCGACCAGGCCGCCCCGGCGCAGCACCTCCGCCGCCTGGCGGACGGCCTCTCCGGGCGCTTCCGCATCTACTTGAATGACACGCATTTGTGGTGCAGTCAGCGGGGTCTCGGGTGCGCGCGGAGCGGCATGCCGTTTGCCAACCTGCTCAGGAACGGGGAGCAGCGGCGCGCGGCACCGGGAGACCCAGGGGAGGACGCGATGTTCTGGATGCTCATGACGACTCTCTGGGTGGTGATGCTCCTGGCGCCCCTCGCCCTGCTGCTGGCGCTCCTCCCCTCCGGCCGGGACTGCCCGCGCTGCGGGTGCGAGTCGCTGCCCATCCGCGTGGCGGCGCTGCGGCCGGTGCGGCGCTACCTCAACCGCCGGTGGTGCACGTCGTGCGGCTGGGAGGGGGTGATGCGGGTGACGCACGCCGCCCCCGTGCCCGCGGTCGAGGCCGTCGCCGAGGAGCACCCCGGGTATGAGGACGATGCCGTGTGGCGCCCTGAGCGCGAGAGCGGCGGCGGCGTGATCTAGCTACGCCCGGCTCGAACGCGGTGCTCCTCGGTGCTCGACCAGCCCCTCTCCCGCTCCGCCGGGGAGGGGCTTCCTCAACCCCCACCCCCCCTCCCTGGCGCTTCGCGCCGGTCCCTCCCCCGAACTGCAGGGGAGGGACGTGGGCTCGCTTCGGTCGCGGCTAGCTCGAGCCCGGTCAGCGGTTCGCGGCCAAGGTGACGACCAGGCCCGTCGCGTGCCACTGCTATTCGGGCTGCACCGCGGCCGGTAGTCCGCGAAGGCGGACTTCGCGTGGTTGTTGCAGCGAATTCATTCGCCCTGCTGGGTTTATCCCTCCATCGCTCCCACCACCACGCGCACCACCTTGTCGGGGTCGAAGTGCTCGTGGGCGATGCGCTGCACGTCGTCGGCGGTGACGGCTTCGACGGCGGCGGGGTAGCGGTCCCACCAGTCGCGCGGCAGGTCGTAGGCCTCCAGCGTGGAGAGGCGGCCCGCGACGCTGGTCGGCGTCTCGAACAGGCGGGGCAGCGAGAGCATCAGCGCGTCCTTGGCGCGGCGCAGCTCCGCGTCGTCCACGCGCTCGTCCATCAGCCGGCGCATCTCGCGCATCGTCTCGGCGACGGCGTCGGCCGTCACCTCCACGTCGACCGCCGTCTCCACCAGCCAGCCGCTGGGCTGCATGCCGGCGGAGAAGGCGGAGCGCACGCCGTACGTCCATCCCTTGTCCTCGCGCAGGTTCGCCCCCAGCCGGCCGGTGATGGTGCTCCCGCCGAGCAGGAAGTTGGCGACGCCCGCGCGGATCCAGTCCGGGTGGCGGCGCTCCATCCCCAGGCCGATGACGCGGATCTCGCTCTGCTCGGCGTCGGCCCAGGGGTGCACCACCAGCCGTCCCGCGTTCGCAGGCCGTGCGGGAGGCGGGGGATAGGCGACGGGCTCCGCCGCGCCGGTCCAGCCGGCGAAGCCGCGCTGCAGCGCCTCGCGCAGCTCGTCGGGGTCGAACTCGCCCGCGGCGACCACCAGCGCGCCGGCCGGGCGGTAGTGCGCCGCGTGGAACACCGCGAGCGCCTCGCGCGGCACGGCGCGGATCCCCTCCGCCGTGCCGAAGGACGGGGTGCCGTACGGGTGCGCGCCGAACGCCTCCCGCAGCGCGCGGTCGTCGGCGACGTTGGCGGGCTCGTCCTGGCGTGCGATCAGCGCGTCGAGCGACTCGGCCCGGATGCGCTCCGTCTGGTCGGGCGGAAAGGTGGGGCGGGTGACGATCTCGGCGAGGAGCGCGATGCCCTCCGCGAGCGTCTCGCTCAGCAGCACCACCTCGACTTCGGTGAAGTCGTGCCCCACGCTCGGCGCCACGCCCGCGCCGAGGAGGTCCAGGCGCGCGTGCAGCTCGTCCGCAGACGTCGACTCCGTCCCCTCGGTGAGGAGGTGGCCCACCAGCGAGGCGGTGCCCGGGTGCTCGAGCGGCTCCGCCACCGAACCGGCGGGGAGCACCAGGCGCAGCGCGACCTGAGGCACTCCCGCGCGTGGTGCCGCGACCACGCGCAGCCCGTTCGCCAGCGCGTAGCGCTCCGGGTGCGGCACGCGGGGCGCGGGCGGCGGCCCCAGCGTGGGCCGTGGCAGCACGGCGACGCGGCTCTTAGGCGGCATCGTCCACCTCCGCCCCGCCGGCGCGGGGCACCACGACCAGGGTGGCGGCGCGATGGGCGCCCAGCCACTCCTCGGCCGCGCGCCGCACCTCCTCGGGGGTGACGGCGGCGTAGAGGTCCATCACCCGCTCCAGCGCCTCGGGCTCGCCGAGGACGGTGGCGGCGTAGGCCAGCGCCTCGGCGCGCTCCTCCACCATCGCCAGCTCGCTCACCTGGTCGCGCCGCACGCGGCGGACGGCGCCGAGCACCTCGTCGTCCGAGACGCCGTCGCTCGCCACCTCGTCGAGCACGCGGCGCACGGCCGACTCCAGCGCGGGGGGCTCGATGCCGCTGCGGGCGGTGGCGACCACCCCGAACACGCCGCAGAGCGCCGTCGGGTACAGGTACGAGTCCACGTCCTGCGCCAGCCGCCCCTCGCGCACCAGCGCCCGCTGCAGGCGGCTGCTGTCGCCGTCCGCCAGCAGGTAGGCGAGCACGTCGAGCGCCACCCACGCGCGCGTCCCGTAGCCCGGGACCGCCCAGGCGGCGTAGACGCGGGGGAAGCTGACGTCGTCCTCCATCGTCTCGTGGCTCACGTCGGCCGAGGGCGCGGGGTCGGCGGGGAGGGCGAGCGGGGGGATGGACGGCCCCGGCGGAAGGTCGCCGAAGTAGCGCTCGGCCAGCGCGATCCCGTCGTAGGCGGAGATGTCGCCGGCGAGCACCAGCACCGCGTTGCCAGGGGTGTAGTACGTCTGGTAGAATCCCCGCGCGTCGTCGAGAGTGATCGCCTCCAGGTCCGGCATGTAGCCGATGGTGGGCCAGGCGTAGGGATGCCCGCCGGCGAAGAGCATCTCGTGCAGCCGCTCGTCCGCCATGCCGTACGGGCGGCTCTCGCAGCTCTGGCGGCGCTCGTTGATGACGACGCCGCGCTGCACCTCCAGCATCTCGGCGTCGAGCACGGGGAGGAAGAAGGCCATGCGCTCGCGCTCCAGCCAGAGCGGGAGCTCCACCGCGTTGGAGGGCACGGTCTCGAAGTAGTTGGTGCGGTCGAGCCAGGTGGAGCCGTTGTTGGTCCCGCCGACGCGCTCCAGCAGGTCGTCGAACTGCCCCTTAGGCGCGTGCAGCGACCCCTCGAACATCAGGTGCTCGAGGAGATGGGCCAGCCCGGTGCGCCCGGGCCGCTCGTCGCGCGAGCCCACGCGGTACATCAGGTGCACCGCCACGATCGGCGCCGAGCGGTCCTCGTGGCAGATGATCCGCATCCCGTTCCCCAGCGCGTGCGTGCGCACCGGGAAGCGGAGGGCGGAGGTGGCGATGGTGTCCGTCACGTGCGTCCTGGTCGATCGTTCCGAAATCGTCGCGGCGGCCGGCGAATGTAACACCTCCGCCCCCGCGGCGCGCGCCATGCGGACGGCCGAGGGGACAGGGAACAGGGGACAGCAGACAGCCGCCGAGGTGTTCTACGCCGAAGCTAGCCCCCCCGCACGCCGCGCAGCCCTTTCCCTCGCGCACTGAAGCTCGCCCTCCCAAACTCAGCGCATGACGAACCCGCCCGACCACTCCGCATCCTCCGCTCCCTTACAGGCAGCCGACGCCTCGTCCGCAGCCTCCGACGCGCCCGAGGCCCCCGGCGCGCGGGCCCGGGCGCTGCTCGCCGCGCTGGGCCGGGTGCCGCAGGGCGCCTTCAGCCGCGCGTTCGGGCGGATGGCGGACGTACCACTACCGCGGCCGCTGCGCAGGCCGGTGCTCGGCGGTTTCGCTCGGCTGGTGGGTGCGGACCCGTCCGAGGCCGCGGAGCCGCTGGAGAGCTTCCCGTCGCTGAACCGCTTCTTCACCCGCGAGCTGAAGCCCGGCGCACGCACCTGGCCCGCCGACCCGTGCGTCGTCGCCTCCCCGGTCGACGGGGCGACGGGGCAGGTGGGGCGCGTCACTGGCGGCCGGCTGATCCAGGCCAAGGGGCGCACCTACTCGCTGCGCGACCTGCTGGACGACGACGGCCAGTGGGAGCGGTTCGACGGCGGCGCGTTCGTCACGCTGTACCTGAGCCCGAAGGACTACCACCGCATCCACGCGCCCACCGACGGTGCCATCCCGCGCGCGCGTCACGTCCCCGGCGCGCTGATGCCGGTGAACGTCGGCGCGGTGATGCACGTCCCCGACCTGTTCGCGCGCAACGAGCGGCTGGTTTGCTACCTGGACGGGCCGCTCGGCCGCGTCGCGGTGGTGGCGGTGGGGGCCTACAACGTGGGCCGCATCTCCGCCGCTTTCGACCCCGAGTGGAACGCCGGCCCCGGCGCCGACGGCTGGGTGACCAACCGCCGCGGCATCACCGCCGAGACGAAGGTCTACGATCCGCCGGTCCGTGTGAAGCA
Source organism: Longimicrobium sp. (assembly GCA_035995965.1). Classification (GTDB taxonomy): domain Bacteria; phylum Gemmatimonadota; class Gemmatimonadetes; order Longimicrobiales; family Longimicrobiaceae; genus Longimicrobium. Next base: position 4,851 of record DASYJZ010000827.1, read on the forward strand.
GGGTGACCACATCATGACCTTCCACCTCGGGTCGACGGTCGTCCTCGTCTTCGAGCCCGGACGCGTGGAGCTGGCACCGGAGCTCGCGGCCGGCACGCCCGTACGTCTGGGGATGGAGATCGGGCGATGACCTCCCATGAGTCGGCGCTGTGGCCCTCGTTGGGGCGGACGTAATACCATTCCACTGATTGAGTCTGCAGTCGATGAGCAGACTCAACAGCAATCAGTTCGGTAGCCGAGGAATGCGCAGTCGAATGCGGAAA
>DASYJZ010000828.1:0-9558 GCA_035995965.1 Longimicrobium sp.
TCCGACGAGAACTTACCCGAGGCCCCCGCGGTGGGCTTCGCGGACCTGGGGCTGGCCCCCGAGCTGCTGGCCGCGCTGGAAACGCTGGGCTACGAAGAGCCCACCCCCATCCAGGTGCAGGCGATCCCCATCCTCCTCACCGGCCAGGACGTGATCGGCCGCGCGGCCACGGGGACGGGGAAGACGGCCGCCTTCGCGCTCCCGCTGGCGCAGCGCGTGGACCCGCAGGGCGGCGTGCAGGCGCTCATCCTGGCCCCCACGCGCGAGCTGGCGGTGCAGGTGGCCGAGGCCACGCACAAGTACGGCGCCCGGCGCGGCATCCGCGTGCTGGCGGTGTACGGCGGGCAGGCGATCGACCGGCAGCTGCGCGAGCTGCGGCGCGGGGTGCACGTGGTGGTCGGCACCCCGGGGCGCATCCTGGACCACATCCGCAGGCGCTCGCTGGACCTCTCGGGCGTGCGCTTCGTGGTGCTCGACGAGGCCGACGAGATGCTGGACATGGGCTTCATCGAGGACATCGACGCGATCCTCGAGGAGACCCCGGCGGACCGGCAGACGGCGCTCTTCTCCGCCACCTTCCCGCCGCGCATCCAGGAGCTGGCGAACCGCCACATGCGCGACCCCGCGCGCGTGACCGTGCGCCAGGAGCAACTCGAGACGCCGCTGGTGCGGCAGGTGGCGTACATCGTCCCCCGTCCGTACAAGCTGGAGGCGCTCACCCGCATCCTGGACCTGGAGGCGCCCACCAGCGCCATCCTCTTCTGCCGCACGCGCACCGAGGTCGACGAGCTCACCGAGGCGCTGGGGGTGCGCGGCTACCGGCCGGAGGCGCTGCACGGCGGCCTCAACCAGGTGCAGCGCGACCGGGTGATGAAGAAGTTCCGCGACGGCAGCGCGGACCTGCTGATCGCCACCGACGTGGCCGCGCGCGGGCTGGACGTGGAGCACGTAAGCCACGTGATCAACTACGACATCCCGCAGACGCCTGAGATGTACGTGCACCGCATCGGGCGCACGGGGCGGGCGGGGCGCGAGGGGACGGCGGTCACGCTGGCACAGCCGCGCGAGCAGTTCCTGCTGCGCGGCATCGAGCGCGAGGTGGGGCGGCCGATCGAGCGGGCGCGCGTGCCCACGGTGGCCGACCTGCGCGCGCGGCGGCTGGAGCTGCTGCGCGCCGCCATCGTGGAGACGCTGGAGGAGGGCGATTACGAGATGTACCGCGAGGCGGTGCTGCCGCTCACCGAGCAGTTCGACGCGGTGGAGATCGCCGCCGCGGCCGCCAAGCTGGCGGCCGACGCCACCCGCGGCGAGGAGCCCGACAGCGAGGTGGAGATCCCGGAGTGGGAGGAGCGCCGCCCCTCGTCGCGCGACCGCGACGGCGAGGACGCACGCGGCCCGCGCGGCCGCCGCGACCGCTTCGAGGGCGCCCCGCCGCGCCCGCGGACCCGCGGCTCGGCGGGGGGGATGACGCGGCTGTTCATCGGCGTCGGCCGGCGGCGCGGCATCCGGGCGGGCGACATCGTGGGCGCCATCGCCGGCGAGGCCCGCATCCCCGGCGAGGCGATCGGCGCCATCGAGATCGCCGACCAGTTCACGCTGGTGGAGATCGCCGACCAGTACGCCGAGCAGGTGCTGCGGGTGATGCGCGACGCCACCATCAAGGGCCGCCCGGTGAGCGTGCGCTTGGCCAAGGACGGCGGCTGATACCGATTTCCGAAAATCGATGGTGCAAGGGACGTCATCCCGAAGGCGCCGCCGCTCTGTACCTGAACCAACGCTGAACCGTGGCGGCGCCGAGGGATCTAAGACCTGTCGCCGCGACGAAGCCGACCTCATTGCGGCGGAAAGTCTAGATCCCTCGGGTGCCGCCAGGCGTTGGTGACGCGTCCAGGCCGGCGCAGCGGCACCGCTCGGGATGACGTCTCAAGGGTTGGAGCGGATGCACAGACATTCTGCGAAATCGGCATGATACCCAATCTGAAAAAAGATGGGGTCTGTTTTCAGCGGCGTTTGACGCGGATGTGGATGAGCTTCTCGACCTCGGCGTGGAGCACGCCCTGGGCGTCGACGAGCTGGATGGTGTAGGTGCGCTCGGTGGCCGGAGCCTCCGCGAGGGCGCCGCGGATGGCGTCGAGCTCGGCGTCGTCCACCGCGAAGCGCGCGTGCAGGGTGCTGCGCCCGGGTTTGCGGAAGCGGATGGTGGCGGCCTTGTCCCAGACCACGTAGCCGGGGCCGAGCGCCTTGATCAGCACCACCATGCAGATGGGGTCCACCGCGCCGTACATGCTCCCGCCGAAGATGGTCCCCACGTAGTTCTTCGTCCGCCGGCTGAGCGGCACCTCCACCCGCACCTCGCGCCAGTCGTCCGCCACGTAGGTGATCCGCCCGCCCGTCCCGCGGTACGCCGGGAAGAGCCAGGTGTAGGCGATGCGCGTCAGCCGCGTCCGCAGCGATTCCGGCATTTCCTTTCCCCGCGAAGAACGAACCTCACGCAGAGCCGCGGAGACGCGGAGAGGCCGGCCAGCCCTCTCTGTTCCTCCGCGTCTCTGCGTGAGACGGCCGTCAGCTCAGTTGCGGTACGCCCGCGTCTGGTCGATCGTCCGGTAGCGATCCCGCAGCTCCGTCTCGCGCGAGACCAAGGGCACCTCGCGCCCGCGGATGATCACGTGCTCCACGCGCGTGAGCAGCTCCAGCGGGTCGCCGCTCCACACCACCACGTTGGCCACCTTCCCCGCCTCCAGCGACCCGTAGCGGTCCGCCACCCCCCAGATCTGCGCGGGGTAGAGGGTCACCGCGCGGAAGGCCTCTTCCCACGGGAGCCCGTAGGCCACCGCGTTCCCCGCCTCCTGGCGGATGTTGTAGGCCTTGAAGGTCTCGCCGCTGGTGATGGCCACCTGCACCCCCGCCCGCCGCAGCCGCGCCGCGTTCTCGTAGGTCGCGCCCAGCGCCTCGAAGCTGCCGGGGAGGTTGTTCAGCACCTTCACCAGCACGGGGACGTGCGCCCGCGCCAGGTCGTCGGCCACCATCCAGGCCTCGGTGCCGCCCTCCACGATCAGCTTGAGGTCGTACTCCCTGGCGATGCGGATGATGGTCTGGATGTCGCTCGCGCGGTGCGCCTCCACCACCAGCGCCTCGCGCCCCGCCAGCACCGGCTGCAGCGCCGCCAGGTCCAGCCGGCTCACCGAGAAGTCGCGCGTGGCGCCGCGCTCGAAGGCCTCGCGGTTGCGCGCCCAGGCCCGCGCGTCTTCCAGCACCTCGCGCAGCCGCATGCTCTGTCCGCCGCGGGCGCCGTTCCCCGCGTCGCGCGAGTTCTCGGAGATGCTGGCGAACATCGCCACCGGGCTGACGATCGTCATGTCCTCCACCCGGTTGCCCAGCAGGTCGATGGCGATCGCCTGCCCCGCGATCAGCCCGCCGCTGGGCCGGCTGATCACCGTGGTCACGCCGGCGATGCGCGTCACCGGGATCACCATCGAGCGGGGGTTGATGCCGTCCGACACGTTGAACGCCGCCGCCACCTGGTCGCCGCCCTGCCCTCCCTGGTTCAGGCGGAAGTCGTTGGTCTCGTCCACCTGCGAGACCTCGGTGAGCCCCAGGTTGGTGGACGACTCGAAGAGCCCCGGGGTGACCCACTTCCCGGTGGCGTCGATGCGCCGCGCGCCCTCGGGGACGGCGATGCCCGCGCCCACGGCCACGATGCGGCCGTCGCGGATCAGCACGGTGCCGTTGGGGATGGGCGCCCCGGTCACCGGGTAGACGGTGCCGCCGGTGACGGCGATGGTCTGGGCCCGGGCCGCGGCGGGCGCCGCGAGGAGCGCGACGGCGGCGGCGGCGAGGAGTGCGCGTCTCATCGTGCGGCCTCCGCGGGGAAGAGGCCCACCTCGAAGTCGGTGCGGGGCCTGCGGTTGGGGTCGAAGCGGTCGAACATCAGCGCCCCGTCGATGTAGACGCGGTCGGCGCGGGTGTACACGCTGAACGGGTTGCCGGACCAGATCACCACGTCGGCGTTCTTCCCCGCCTCCAGCGTGCCCACCCACTGGTCGATCCCCAGCGCCCAGGCGGGGTTCGCCGTGAACCAGCGCAGCGCGTCGTTCTCGGTGATGGTGACGCCCGCCTCGCGGCCGGCCTCGATCGCCTTGGCGGCCTCCTGGTTCAGCTTCTGGATCCCCGTGGGGTCGTCGGAGTGCACGATGGCGCGGGCGCCGGCCTCGAACACCAGCGCCAGGTTGGCGCGGGTGAAGTCCAGCGCCTCCATCTTGAACCCCCACCAGTCGGCCCAGAGCGAGCCGGCGATCGAGTCGCGCGCGAGCAGGTCGCGCACCTTGTACGCCTCCACCCCGTGGTGGAAGGAGCGGATGTGGTAGCCGAACTCGCGCGCCATGTCCATCATCTGCGCCATCTCGTCGGCGCGGTAGCAGTGGTTGTGCACCAGGATCTCGCCGCGCAGCACCCCCGCCAGCGTCTCCAGCTCCAGGTCGCGCTCCGGCATCTTGTCCGCCGCGCGTCCCTCGCGGTCCCAGCGGTCCCACTTCTCCCTGTACGCCGTGGCGCGGATCCAGGCCTGCCGGTCGGCCGCCATCTCGCCCATGCGCGTGGAGGGGCCGCCGCGGTTGCCGTAGACCCGCTTGGGGTTCTCGCCGCACGCCATCTTCAGCCCGTACGGCGCGCCGGGGAACTTCATCTCCTGCACGGTGCGTGCGGGGACGTTCTTCAGCACCACGCTGCGCCCGCCGAAGAGGTTGGCGCTCCCGGGGAGGATCTGCATGGCGGTGACGCCGCCCTCCAGCGCGCGCACGAAGCCGGGGTCCTGCGGCCACACCGAGTGCTCGGCCCACACCTCGGCGGTGTTGGGCGAGGTGGCCTCGTTGCCGTCGGAGTGCGCCTGCACGCCGGGCGAGGGATACACGCCCAGGTGGGAGTGGACGTCGATCACCCCCGGCGTCACGTACCTGCCGGTGGCGTCGACCACCGTGGCGCCGGCGGGGGCCTGCACCGTGGCGCCCACGGCGGCGATCTTCCCGTCCACCATCAGCACCTGGCCGTTGGGGATCACCTGCCCCGCGGCCGTCATCACCGTGCCGCCGCGGATGAGCGTGGCGGTGGAGGGGAACGGCCGGTAGGTGGAGGGGAAGGGCACGGGCGGGCGCGGCGCCGCGGCCGCCTGCGGCGAGGGCGGCGCGGCGGGCCTGGCGGCCGGCCGTGCCTGCCCCTGCGCGCAGGCCGCCACGGCGGCGAGCACGAGCGCGTACGGCGCGCGTTTCATCGGCTCTGGCTCCTTGGAGGAGGGCGGAGGGATGGTGGGTTCGAGCGTTGTCGGAGGCGCATTGTAGACGGCCCACCCGCGCGGCGGCAAGCCCGTTCGTCCCCTCCCGTACACGGCCTACACCATCGTTCGCGGCGCCCTCCGGCCGTCCTCTTCCGGTGTCCCCCCGCCATACGCGTCCGCGTCCCCCCGCGGGGACGACGCAGATTGTCGCGCCTGCCCGGGAACGGCCGTTTTCACCGCGGTACGGCTAGATCGTTGGGGTGATGGCACTTGGCACCCCCCTTGCACCCTGGTACGAATCAATCGGGACGTAGCACTTCACCGAAGAGGAGTAACAGACGATGATCAGGAAGCTGAGTCTTCCCCTGGCGCTGGTGGTGGCCGCGGCGTTCTCGGCATCGCCGGCGGTGGCGCAGAAGGGCCACGGGAACGGGCACGGCGAGGGGCACGACAGGTCGGAGCGTCGCGGCCACAACGACGAGGGCGGCCGGTCCGACCGCCGCAACCGCGACGGCAACGACAACGGCGACCGGTACGAGAGCCGCCGCGGGGACTACAACGGCCAGTACGGGAACAGCGACGACCAGTTGCGCCGCGACCGCATGCAGCGCCAGCGCAACCGCACCAGCTCGCGCAACCGCTTCGAGCGGCGCGTGCCGCAGGGGTGGTGCATCGGGCGCGGCAACCCGCACAACACCGTGGCCAACTGCGGCTCCGGCTCGAACCGGTACGACCGCCGGTACGACCCGCGTTACAGCGGCAACAGCGGCTACAACAACAACGGCCGCTACAACACGGGAACGTACGGCAGCAACCGCGGCTCGTATTCGGAGTGGAAGCGCTGGCACGACCAGCAGTGCCGCGACCTCGCGCGCCAGCGTCCGCTGGACCTGCGCTGGCAGCTCCAGGTGCGCAACCAGTGCTCCGCCGAGGAACGCCAGGCCCGCGCCCGCTACGGCGTCTGACGCCACCCGCACGGCCTGACGCACCGCGAAGCCCCTCCCCCGCACGGGGGAGGGGCTTCGCGTTTCCGGGAGAGACGGCTGTTCATGCGGCCAGCCCGGACCTTGCGATGGAGGGGGACGGGCGGCGACATTGGCCGGCTCATCTTCGGAGCGTGAATGGAATACGAATACATCGACACGGACGCGGGGCTGCGCGAGGTGGTTGACCGGCTCAGGGGCGAGCCGCTGATCGGCGCCGACACCGAGGCGGCGGGCTACCACCGCTACTTCGACCGCCTGAGCCTGGTGCAGCTCTCCTCGCGCACCGAGAACTTCCTGGTGGACCCGCAGGCGGTCCCCGACCTCTCGCCCCTGGCCGAGCTGTTCGCGGACGAGGCGATCGAGAAGGTCTTCCACGACGCCGACTACGACCTGCGCATCCTGGACCGCGACGCCGGCCTCTTCCTGGCGGGGCTCTTCGACACGCAGGTGGCCGCCGCCTTCCTGGGCGAGCGCTCGCTGGGGCTGGGGAACATCGCCGAGAAGCACCTGGGGCTGAAGCTCCCCAAGGAGCACCAGCGCGCCGACTGGGGCGAGCGGCCGCTCACCGAGGGGATGAAGCAGTACGCCGCCACCGACACCGCCCACCTCCCCGCGCTGCGCGACCGGCTGCGCGAAGAGCTGGTGGCGAAAGGGCGGCTGCACTGGGCCGAGGAGGAGTTCCGCCGCCGCGAGCAGACGCGCTGGGAGGGCCCCGACGAGTCGCGCGAGGCGTGGATGAAGGTCAAGGGCGCGCGCGACCTGCCCCCCCGCGGGATGGCGGTGCTGCGCGAGCTGCACGCCTGGCGCGAGGGCGTGGCGCGCGAGCAGGACCGCGCCACCTTCCGCGTGCTGGGGAACCAGGGACTGATCGAGATGTCGGTGAGCCCGCCGAGCGGCTTCGCGGCGCTCAAGGGCGTCACCGGGATCTCCGAGGGGCTGGCGCAGCGGCGCGGGCGCGAGATCATGGCCGCGGTCGAGGCCGGGCTGGCGGTGCCCGACGCCGAGCTGCCGCGGTGGCCGCGCTCGCCCCGCTGGGAGCGCGACCCCGAGCTGGACGCGCGGGTGGAGTCGCTCAAGGACGCGCGCAACCGCCGCGCCGGGGAGCTGGACCTGGATCCCGGCTTCATCATGTCGCGCGCGCAGCTCGAAGAGGTCGCCCGCGCCCGGCCGCGCTCCGAGGCGGAGCTCGCCGCGGTCCCGGGCGTGCGCAACTGGCAGGTGGAGGCGATCGGCGACGCGCTGCTGAAGGCGCTGAACTGAGGGATTTCGGTGGATACTGAACCGACGGGGTCGAATACGATGGCGCAGACGCAGACGGTGGGCGCGGCGGAGCGGCGGGTGACGGACGACGCTGGCCGCGAGTGGGTGGCGGTGGCGGTGGAGACCACGGTCGCGCACCTGAAGAAGGGCGCCGTGCTCGCCTTCCGCCCGGCCGACGAGCCGGACGCGGAGCCGATCCGCACGCCGGTGGAGTTCAACAGCGCCGCCGCGGCGTCCTTCGCCATCCGCACCATGAGCGACAAGGAGCTCCGCCGCCGGCTCACCTGGGCCAAGACGGACGCCGGGATTCGCTGAACCACGGAAACGGCGATCTCTCATATCACAGGGGGTCACGGGGGACACGGAGGGGCATGCGAGCCCTCCGTGACCTCTGTGAGAGATTTCTTTTGCCGCTTACCGCAGCGCCGCCGCGGCCTGCGCGCGGATGGCGGAGCGCGGGTGGCCGCGGGCGATCCGGCCGAGCTGCTTGACGGCCGCGCGCGTTCGCAGCCGCGCCAGCTCCTGCACGGCGGCGCGCTGCACCCGCGCGTCGTCCTCCGTGAAGGCGAGGCGGCCCAGGCTGGCCGCGGCGGCCGCGGGCGGCGCGTTGCGCGCCATCGCCCGCAACGCCTCGATCCGCCCCTGCGCGTCCCCGGTGAGGTAGGCGTGCCCGTCGCGGTCGCGGGTGGTGGCGCCGTCCCACGCCGTGATCGTCGTCGCGGAGCCGCCCGACTGGACCTCGACCACCGTCGTCGCGCCCCAACCGGCGGACCCCCCCACACGCCCCGCGGTGACGGCGGATGACGACACCGCCGCCGCGGGGCTCGCCGCGGCCGACGCCGCCGCGACGTTGGAGCCGCTCGCGATGGCGCTCGCGCGGCCCGAGGGCGCGCCCACCGTGGTCGTCGCCCGCGTGGAGGCGATGGTGCACGCGTCGGCGATGCACGCGACCTCCTCGTCGCCGGAGCCGGGGACCACGACTGCGCCCGGCGCCACGTCCACGCGCATCCGTCCGCCGGGGCGGCCGTGCGCGGTCGCCGCCGCGCCGGTGACGTCGAGGTTGCCGCTGTTGCCGGCCATCAGCACCCCCCCGCCGTCCATCTCCAGCCGCCCGTCCAGGTGCGCGTCGGAGACGTAGGCCCCGCCCCCGTGCGCCGTCATCCGCACCGTTCCGCGCGTTCCCAGGAAGGCCAGCCCGCCGCCGGTGACGGTGCCGGTGAAGGTACCGTTCAGCGCGCCGATCTCCACTCCGCCGCCGTCGGCCTCGGTGTGCACGCTGAAGTTGCGAGGGGCCTGGATGCGGACGTGCGGCGTGGTCCCGTCCGTCCGCGGCCGGCCCGTCACCGTGACGTGCGGCCCGCCCTCGCCGCGCTCCGCCCGCACGTGCAGCCCGGTGTCGTCCACGCGGACGTGCACCGACGGGCGGTCCCACGCCTCCACGCGGGCGCTCACGCGGTCCGGCAGCTCCAGCGTCAGGCGCTCGCCCGGATGCGCGGGGATGGAGACGTCCACCACGCCCTGCCGCAGCGCGGCGTCCAGGTCGGGGTATGCGTCGGAGCTGCGCGGGGGCTTCGTCTTCGTCGTGTCGCGCCACGGCTTGGGTCCGCCGAAGGTGACGCCGGCGGGCACCGCCTGCTGCGCCTTCCCGGGCCGGATCGCGGCGAGGGGGAGGACCAGCGCCAGCACCAGCGCCGCCGCGCCCAAGGCGGCCGCACGGCCGGGCACCCGCCGATCGCGCACCCCGTCGAGCACCGCGAGCAGGCGGCCCTCGAGCTGCGACGGGCGGGCCATGCTCACCGCCACCGGCCCCGCCAGCGGCGCCGGGCGGAAGGCGCGGGCGACCTCCAGCAGGTGCGCGGCGTAGTCGCGGGCGTGCGTCCCGGCCTGCAGCACGCGATCGTCGCAGGCCAGCTCGCGCTCCACCCGCAGCCGGCGCGCGGCATGCCACGCGGCCGGGTGGAACCAGTAGAGCGCGCACGCGGCCGCCGCCAGCGTCTGCGTCAGGCAGTCGTGCCGGGCGACGTGCGCCAGCTCGCGCTCCAGCAG
>DASYJZ010000829.1:0-2786 GCA_035995965.1 Longimicrobium sp.
TTCCCAGCAGCGACTCTGCTTCCCGCAGCATCCCCACAATCTGCGTCGGCGTGTATCGTTTCTTCTCCACGGAGTCTCCTTGCCCTCCCGGGCAGTTTTGACTCCCATTCTAACTGGTTCAATCTGCGGGGAGCAGACCACATCGGGTGCCATCCCTCGCGTTCGTGTGTCCACGGCCTGCTTCCTGTGAGATCAGCTCTGTTTCGGGATCACACGATGCGGTCGCGCCAGGCGAGAAGGTCGCCCTCGGCGGCGGGGAACTCGGGCTTCATGCGCCGCAGCGTCCGCACCACCGTGCGCGAGACCAGGTAGTCGCGCACCCGCTTGTCGTCGGCGGGGATGACGTACCACGGGGCCCAGCGGGTGCTGCAGCGCCGCATCATGTCCGAGTAGGCGTGGTTGTACTCGTCCCACTTCTCCCGCGCGGCGATGTCGCCCTCGCGGAACTTCCAGTTCTTCGCCGGGTCGTCGATGCGCTCCAGGAAGCGCTTCTTCTGCTCGTCGCGCGAGACGTGCAGGAAGAACTTGAGGATCGTCACCCCGTTCTCCGCCAGCATCCGCTCGAAGTCGTTGATCTGCCGGTAGCGCTTCTTCCACACCTTCGCCGGCACCAGCCCCTCGATCCGCGGCACCAGCACGTCCTCGTAGTGCGAGCGGTTGAAGATCCCGATGTACCCCTTCTCCGGCACCACGTGGTGCACGCGCCAGAGGTAGTCGTGCGCCAGCTCGTCCGCCGTGGGCCCGCGGAACGAGGCCACGTACGAGCCCTGAGGGTTCAGCGGGCCGAACACCCGCTTGATGGCCCCGTCCTTCCCCCCCGCGTCGCGCGCCTGGAACACCACCAGCAGCGAGCGCTTGCCCTCGGCGTAGAGCCTGGCCTGCAGCGACGTGAGCTGGCGCGAGAGCCCCGCCATGCGCCGCTCCAGCACCTCGCGCTCGGGGAGCCCGTCGGGAGGCGCCGCGTCGGCGTCGCGCAGTCGGGGGCGGTTGCCCTCCTTCACCGGCTTCAGCTTCATCTCGCCTCCAGGTGCAAAGTTGCGCTTCGAAATCCTGCATCCGCGCGCCAGCGATAGAGCCTCGCCCTTCCACGTTCCGCGCGGGTTTCGCCTGTGCGCAACCCCAGGTGTCATCCCGAGGCCCGACCGCGGCGAGTCCAACGCCACACCGAACCCCGCAGGGCCGAGGGATCTAATCGAGGGCGTCGCGAGGCTTGGGCGCGGCAGCGTCGCGATCGCCGGCCCTCGCACCCTTACCTGCGACGCTTCCGCAGCCGGCCACGCGTGTCCTCGCCTCAGGATGACACCGTTCGGAGCCGAGGTTTTCTCAGAATGACACCCCTCGTGGTGAGATTCTCGACAATCTCTCAGGCCGTGGCGTAGACGCCCAGCTCGGCGGTCTCGCCTCGCGGCATGGCGGAGTCGCGGCTCGCCAGCGCCTCCTGGGCGGCGGCGTCGACCTCGGCGGTGACTTCGGCCTCGATGGACTCCAAAGCGGCGCGCGCGATCCCCTCGCCCTCCAGCCACGCCTCGTACATCCCCACCGGGTCGCGCTGCCCCCAGTGCCGGAAGGTGTCGGCGTCGAAGAGGCTGCGGGCCTCGCGCTCGTCGTGGGTGGCGTGGCCGCCCATGCGGAAGGTGTCGGTCACCAGCAGGGTGGAGCCCTCGCCGGCGCGCGCGCGGTGGGCGGCCAGGCGCGTGGCCGCGAAGGCATCGAGCACGTGGTTGCCGTCGAAGCGGCCGCCGGCCACGCCGTACATCGCCGGCCAGTCGTCGAAGGAGCCGGCGGAGTGCACCGAGACGCGCGTGCCCAGCGCCACCTGGTTGTTCTGGATGATGAAGATCACCGGGAGCCGCCGCACCCCCGCGAAGTTGATGGCCTCGTGGATGCCGGCGTGCTTGGTGGAGCCGTCGCCGATCCAGGTCATCCCCACCCGGTCTTCGCCGCGCTGCAGGAAGGAGAGCGCGATCCCGGCGATCACCGGCGGCACGTCGCCGATGTTGGAGATGGGCGGGAGCACGCCGTACGCCAGATCGCCCGCGTGCAGGTCGCGCCCGCCGCTGGGGCCGTCGCCGGTACCCAGATAGGTGCGGAAGATCTCGGCGATCGGCATCCCCATCTCGTGGCAGGCGCCGGCGTTGCGGATCATGGGCGCCACCACGTCGCGCGCGGGGCCGGACCGGCGCAGCGCGTGCACCGGTCCGATGGTCGCCGCCTCCTCGCCCACCCCCAGCCAGGCCTTGCTGATCACCCCGCTCTTCACCCAGCGCTTGAGTGCCACGTCGTGCAGCCGGTTGCGCAGCAGTCCGCGGTAGATCGCCAGCAGCTCATCTTCCGAGAGCGTCCGCACCACTGCCGCGCGCTCGGGGTCGCCGTCGATGCGCGCGCGGTACTCGCGCAGCAGCTCCGGGTCTGGGCTCCAGTCCAGGTACTCGGGAGGATCGTACGCGGCGAAGCGCTTCATCGGCCAACGGCAGGCGGTGGAAGGAGATGCGGGTCGCCGGGACGATACGCCCGCCGCTCCGGAGGCGCAATGCCGCGGCCCGCTGACACCGGGAGCCCGAGGCAGATGGCCGTATCCAAACGGTCCGTGAATGCGAAAGAGCGGGGGACGGCGCCTGGGCCGTCCCCCGCTCTCTCGCGTCGCCGCGGCGACGCTCAGAGCTTCTCGACCTTGAGCCTGTACTCGCCCGTGCTGTCGCCCGAAAGCGCCTTCGCGCGGATGGTGTAGACGCCGTCGTTCGGCAGCGTGAACTCCAGCAGCGAGTTGGTGCCGTCGGGGCCGTCGT
>DASYJZ010000830.1:0-4662 GCA_035995965.1 Longimicrobium sp.
GCCGCGTCCAGTCGACGGCGACGGCGACGGCCGCCGTCGGCAGCAGCACCGCGAGCGCCAGCCAGCGCGGCGCCAGCCACACCAGCAGCGGCAGCGACGCCGACGCCACGTGGAACGACTTCCGCGCCAGCTCTCGCCGGATCCTCGGGTGCGCAACCGCCGCCGGCAGCGTCATCGCCTCCACCGCGGTCTCCTCCTCCGCTCCAGCTCCCGTCATCGTCATCCCGCGCCCGATTGCAAGATAGGGGCGCGCGGAGACATCCGCCTCGCACGTCACCCTTCCGCTCGCCGCACCTCCGCGAACCCACGAGTGACCAGCGATCAGCCCTCGCCGCGCAGGAACCGGATCATCAGCTCGCCCACGCGTTCGGGCTCGTCCGCCAGCACCCAGTGGCTCGCGTCGGGGAGGCGCTCGATGCGCAGGTCGGGGACGTAATCCTCCAGCCCGTCGAGGTTGTGGATGTTCAACGCCGTGTCGCGCTCGCCCCAGATCACCAGCGCCGGCCGGGTGATGGTCTGCTTCGCGTCTCTGCCACCGGAGCCGCCGCGGCGGCCGAGCGTGCGGGCGAAGGTACGGTAGTAGTCGAGCATCGCCGTGAGCGCCCCGGGGCGCGACATCGCCTCCTTGTAGCGGCGGATGTCGTCGTCGCTGAAGGCGCCGGGGCGGGCGGGGCTCTTCCGGAAGATGCGCTCCAGCGTGGCATAGCCGTTCGCGCGGAAGACCGCCTCGGGGAGCAGCGGGAGCTGGAAGAACATCGCGTACCACGAGCGGAGGAACTGCCGCGGCCGCTTGAGCTCGCGGCTGAACACCGCCGGGTGCGGCGCGTTCGCGATCACCAGCCGGTCCACGAGCTCCGGGTGCGTCATCGCCAGCCGCCACGCCACCACGCCGCCCCAGTCGTGCCCGGCGACGTGCGCCCGCTCCTCGCCCAGGTGGTGGATGAGCGAGACGACGTCCTGTGCCAGGATGCTGACGCGGTAGCTGGCGGCGCCCCTCGGCTTCTCGGAGAGGTTGTAGCCGCGCATGTCCGGCGCCACCACTCGGAAGCCGGCCGCGGCGAGCGCGGGGATCTGGCGGTGCCATCCCCACCAGAACTCCGGGAAGCCGTGCAGCAGCACCACCAGCGGCCCCGAGCCCTGCTCCACCCAGTGCAGCCGGACGTTGTTGACCACGCCTTCGTGGTGCGTCCATTCCTCCGCCATCCCGCGTCTCCCGTCCACCGGCGATCGACCCGATGCGCCCTGCCGGCACGGCGGCAAGTGCGGGGCCGCGGCTTGCGTGCTCCGGCGCCGCGGGTTCAGATTGGGCGCCCTCCGTGCCAGGTGTTCCCGAGCGGTGGACGTGGCGAATGGCGGCCGTGCCGGTGGTGGTCTTCTCGGACTTCACGTGCCCGTTCTGCCACGTCACCGAGGCCGCCCTCCGCCTCCTGGAAGACGAGGGACTGGCCGCGCCGCGCTACGCCGCCTTCGAGCTGTTCCCCGCGCCCGCGCCGCTCGGCACGCCCTCGGCAGACGACGTCCGCGCCGCGCTGCCGCTGGCGGAGGAGTTGGGCCTCGCGCTGCGGGTGCCGCCCTCGTCGCCGCGCACCCGCAAGGTGCACGAGGCCGCGAAGCTCGCCGAGCAGAAGGGCGTCGGCAGGGCGATGCGCGAGGCGCTGTTCGCCGCGTACTTCGGCGAGGGGCGCGACGTCGGGCGGATCGACGTGCTGGTGGAGCTCGGCGCCGCGCTGGGGCTCGACGCGACCGAGCTGAAGGTGGTGCTCGACGTCGACAGCTTCAGCGGCGCGGTGGATGCGGACCAGGCGCTGGCGTCGAGACTCGGGATCGCCGCCGTCCCCGCGCTGGTGGTGGGCGCCGGGGCGGACGCGGAGCTGGTGAGCGGCGCGCAGCCGTACGCGGCGCTGCGCGAGCTGCTGGAGCGGAAGGGCGGCGGATTGGCCCCGGGCGCGACCGCGTCCGGATCGGAATGAAGGAGGATCGAGAGCGATGTCAGACTACGAGCGCAGCACGGTACTTCCCACGCGCGAGGTGTTCGCCCGCGCGCACCAGATCCTGACCGAGCGCGCCGAGCTGTCGCGCACGGAGGAGTCCGGGCACCGCGCCACCTACACCGGCGGCGAGGGCACCGTGACGATCGAGGCGCACCGCCACGGCCTGTCGACGCAGGTCACCGCGCGCACCGACCGGCTGCGCACCTCCAAGGTCGACGGGGTGGTGCGGCACCTCTTCAACCAACTCCCGTACCAGTGGGGCGACCCGCCGCGGGAGTAGGCCGCACGGGTCGATGAACGGCAGAGCGGGGTCCGATTCGCGTCGGACCCCGCTCTTCTTCTTTTCGTCCCATCCCGACAGCTCTCATCAGCCAGACGTGTGTCCCGATCCCTCCACCGCCGGCCCGATGTCCTCGATCGGGAGGCGGCGCTCGACGGACTGCGCCGTCGCGAGGGCGGAGTCGAGCTCGTCTTCCGACCACTCCTCCCAGCCGGTGGGGACGGGAACGATCCGCCGCTTGATGCCGCCGCACTCGAAGCAGAGCCAGCCGCTCGTCATCCCCGTGCTCAGCGACACCTTGCGCTCGTTGTGCACGAGCGTCGGCACCACGTTCCACACGTTCCAGAGGGAGCCGTCCTGGCTGACGAAGGTTCTGAGCGCCATCGTTCGCGGGGTGGGCGAAAAGGAGGGGGAAGGGAAGGCAGCGCGACAACTCCACTTCCTCAACGGTAATCGCCGGGGCGGTCGGACTGCAAGACTGCAATCGAGCGGACGATGGCTCCTGCTACCGGCGGCGCCTCGCCGGCCTCGCCGGATCATCCGTTCCGTGTAGGTTGTACCGGCCGGTGGCGCGCCGCTTGCGCGCGCCGCGCGGGCCGGGAGGCCGCATCCAGCGACACACAACGGGACGACGATGACGGAGCCGATCGACGCCAGCCGCAGGATCGTGATCGAGGCCGTGGAGCCGGAGCTGGACTGCGGGCGCTACGCCGTGAAGCGCGAGGTCGGCGACACGGTCCAGGTGTACGCCGACATCTTCAAGGACGGCCACGACGCCCTCTCCGCCGCCGTCCGCTACCGCCCGGAGGACGAGGCGGAGTGGCGCGAGGCGCCGATGCGCTTCTGGGACAACGACCGCTGGACGGGGTCGTTCACCGTGGACCGCAACTGCCGCTGGCTGTATACCGTGGCGGCGTGGACGGACTGGTTCGGCACCTGGCAGAGCGACCTGCGCAAGAAGTACGACGCGGGGCAGAACGTCGTCCTGGAGCTGTACGAGGGCGCCGAGCTCGTCGCGGTCGCCGCGGCGGAGGCGGCCGGTGCGGACGCGGCGCGGCTGCGGGGATACCTGGTCGAGATCCTGGGCGACGAGACCGGCGAGGTGGAGCACCTGCACCGCGAGGCCGCGTTCGAGGCCGTGGCCGCGGCGCTGGAGAGCGGCGCCGGCGAGCGGACGCTGGCCGACCGCGTGGCCGCCGCGCTCGATCCCGGACTGCTGGCGCTGATGGAGGCGAACCCCATCCGCACCGACCTCACCGAGCACGCGCGCGTGCTCCCCGTGCAGGTGGACCGCGTGGCCGCGCGCTTCGCCGCCTGGTACGAGCTCTTCCCGCGCTCCACGTCCGACGACCCGGCGCGCCACGGCACCTTCCGCGACGTGATCGCCAAGCTGCCATACGTGCGCGACATGGGCTTCGACGTGCTCTACTTCCCCCCCATCCACCCGATCGGCCGGCAGTTCCGCAAGGGGCGCAACAACACTCTCACGCCGTCGGAGACCGACCCCGGCAGCCCCTACGCCATCGGCGGCGAGGACGGAGGGCACCGCGACCTGCACCCGGAGCTGGGCACGCTCGAGGACTTCCGCGCGCTGGTGGCCGCGGCGCGCGAGCACGGGCTGGAGCTGGCGCTCGACTTTGCCATCCAGGTGTCGCCCGACCACCCCTACGTGGCCGCGCACCCCGGGTGGTTCTACGTGCGGCCCGATGGCACCATCCAGTACGCCGAGAACCCGCCCAAGAAGTACCAGGACATCTATCCCCTGAACTTCTACGGCGAAGACTGGGAGGGGCAGTGGCGCGAGTGGCGCGACGTGGTGCTGCACTGGGCCGGGCAGGGGGTGAAGACCTTCCGGGTCGACAATCCCCACACCAAGCCGGTGCAGTTCTGGGAGTGGATGATCCGCGAGGTGCAGCGCCTGCACCCCGACGCCATCTTCCTCAGCGAGGCGTTCACCCGCCCCAAGATGATGAAGGCGCTGGCGAAGGCCGGCTTCACGCAGAGCTACACCTACTTCACCTGGCGCAACTTCAAGGGCGAGCTGATCGAGTACTTCACCGAGCTCACCCAGACGGAGATGAAGGAGTACTACCGGGGGAACCTCTTCCCCAACACGCCCGACATCCTCCCCGAGTTCCTGCAGCGGGGCGGCCGGCCCGCGTTCATGATCCGCGCGATCCTGGCGGCCACGCTCTCGTCCGTCTACGGGATCTACAGCGGCTTCGAGCTGTGCGAGAACGCCGCGCTCCCCGGCAAGGAGGAGTACGCCGACAGCGAGAAGTACGAGGTGAAGGCGTGGGACTGGGAGCGCGAGGGCAACATCCGCCCGCTGGTCACGCGGCTGAACCAGGTGCGGCGCGCCAACCCCGCGCTGCAGGAGTACGACAACCT
>DASYJZ010000831.1:0-10451 GCA_035995965.1 Longimicrobium sp.
GGGGGCCGAGGTGGTGGACGGGGCGGGGAAGACGCTGCTGCCGGGGCTGGGGGACATGCACACCCACAACGGCCCGCTCGACGGGCTGATGCACCTGGCCGCGGGCGTCACCAGCGTGCGCGACATGGGCAACGACACGACCATCGTCACCGGCCTGCGGCGGCGCTGGGCCTCGGGCGAGCAGCTCGGGCCGCGGCTGATCTGGGCGGGCTTCATCGACGGCCCGGGGCAGTACACGGGCCCCACCGGGCTCAAGGTGTCGACGCCGGCGGAGGCGGTCGCCGCGGTGGACGCATACAAGCGCCTGGGCGCGGAGCAGATCAAGGTCTACAGCTCGCTCGACACCACCCTGCTCCCGGTGATCATCCAGCGGGCGCACGCCCTGGGGCTGCGCGTCAGCGGGCACATCCCCTGGCACCTCACGGCCGAGCAGGCGGTGCGCATGGGGATCGACGAGATCCAGCACGCCAACTTCCTGGTGCTGAACTTCCTCGGCGACAGCATCGACACCCGCACCCCCGCGCGCTTCACCGCCCCCGCGCGGATGGCGGCGGACCTGGACCTGGCGTCGCCCCAGGTACAGCGCTTCGTGGCGCTGCTGCGCGACCGGCACGTGACGGTGGACCCCACGCTGAGCGTGTGGGAGGGGATGTTCACCGGGCGTAGCGGCGAGGTGTCGCCCGACTTCGCGGCGGTCGCGTCGCGGCTGCCCGTGAACGTGCGGCGCGGCCTCCTCACCGGCGGCCTCCCCGTGCCCGAGGGGATGGACGCGCGCTACCGCGAGAGCTTCCGGCGGATGGTGCAGCTCGTGGGCATGCTGCACCGCCAGGGGGTGCGCGTGGTGGCGGGGACCGACGCGCTGGCGGGGTTCGCGCTGCACCGGGAGCTGGAGCTGTACGCCGAGGCCGGGATCCCGCCGGTGGACGTGCTCTACCTGGCGACGCTGGGCGCGGCGCAGGTGATGAAGCGCGACGCCGAGCTGGGCACGATCGCGCCGGGCCGCCTCGCCGACGTGGTCCTGGTGGACGGCGACCCGACCGTCCGCATCTCGGACGTCCGCCGCACGCGCCTGGTGGTGAAGGACGGCGTGGTGTACGAGCCGGACCGGCTGTACGCGGCCATCGGCGTCGCGGCGGCGACGGACGGCAGGTAGCTGCTCCATCGCGCCATGGGGCGACCAATCGCGGCCTGTCGTCCTCGCGGACGGCAGGCCGTTTGCGCGCTCCGAAGGACACGAAACGGCGGTGGCCCGACCCTATCGTCCAGGGGCCCGGACGCGAATCTCCTCGACGACGGCCATCTGCGCGGGAATGGCGGAAAGATCCGTGAGCGGCCCGAAGCGCAGATTCCCGTCGGCGTCCAGCACGTAGTAGCCGGGGGTGCCCCAAGGGCGGACTGCCTCTTCCAGATCTTTCCAGGGGTCGTCGTAGACCGGGAGCGTGAGCCGGTGTTCGCGCAGGTAGCGGCGGAACTCCGGGGTCAGGGGCTCGGCGACGGTCACCACTGCGAAGCCGCGCGCCCGCAGCACGGCCACGACCTGCTCGAGCTGCGGGATCTGCGCGGCCGACGGTGGGCAGTACCGGCTCCAGTAGGCGACGAACGTCGGGCGCCCGGCGGCGACCTCGCGCAGGGCGACGGTTCGCCCGTCGGGGGTGCGGAGCCGGACCCGGGCCGGCAGCGGCCTGCGCGTGGCGTGGACCAGGACCCGTTCCCGCATCTCCTGCCGCGCGCCGTCCAAGCGCCCGCGCCACGCCGCTTCGTCGAAGTGCGTTCCCAGCAGGAGGCGGGCTGAGTCGCTCAGGGCCGCGCCCCGCAGCGGGTCCGCCGCGGCCAGGGAGAGCGGCGCGACGGCACCGGCGGTATCGCCCACCTGCAGGCGAAGGTCGGCCACGCGGCGGACGAGGTCCGCATCCCACCCGGTGCGCGTGGCCCGGTCGAGCGTGTCCAGCGCCGCGTCGCGCCGGCCGCTCGCCAGCAGGGCCGCGCCGAGGTCCGCGAGCACCCGCTGGGCCTCCTCGCGGCGCGCCAGCCGCTCCTCGGGCACGGTGCGCTCGAGCGGCCGCACGGCATCGTCCACTCGCTCCAGCGCACGGAGCCGTGCGCGGAGCCGGTCCATCCCCTCTTCGCGGAGCGCCGGGACCTGCGTGAGGATCGCCCCCACCCTCCCGTCGGCCTCCCCCCGTTCGTAGCGGGAAGACCGGTCCGCCCAGAGACGGATCGCCCCGGTGTCGCCCGTCGCCGTCGCGGCGTAGAGGGCGAACGGCAGGTAGACGATGGCGCCGCGTCCCACCCCGACCTCGCGCCAGAGCGAATCGAGCAGCGGGAGCCCGCGGCGGGGGTCCGGCTGGGCGAGAACGTCCTGGAGCCGCTCCTGCACCCCCCAGAGGCTGTTCGGCGCGCGGCGCAGGAGGCGTGCGCGCCAGTAGCGGTGCAGGGCGGTGTCGTCGACCGCGGCGGCGAAACGGGTGATGATGCCCAGCTCGCTCTCCACGCCGAGGTCGCGCCGCGCGCGGAAGCTGCGGTCGAACCCCGCGAGGCGCCGCCGCGCGCGTGCGGTGGCGCTGTCCGCGGCCGGCCCGGTGAACGACGCCCGCTCGTCCAGGTAGCGCATGAACCAGGCGTCGATCCGGCCGGGGTAGAGCTCGGTGGCTTGCCGCGCGTTCTCCCGGCTGAGCTCCCAGTTGCTCGTCTGGTGGTCGAAGTGCCGCTGCGCGAGGGCCTCGAACCGCGGGCGCCCGTCTGGCCCGTGGACCAGCAGCTCCCACAGCCTCCGCTCGTGGCTGTCCACCCGGCCGCCGTCCCGGTCCTCCACGGCGAAGGCGGCGTACACCACCGGGTCCGGAAGCCGGATCGTCCCCTCGAACACTCCGTTCCTTGCGCGTACCAGCTCCGCCACCGTGGCCTGGCGGCCGAGCCCGGGCGCCGGCAGGCCGTCGTAGCGGAGGTAGCGCGCCCGTAGCCGCAGGCTTGCCTCGCCGGCGAAGAGGGACCCGGGCCGGTACGTCACGTGGACCGCGTCCCCCGGTCGGGGCGCCGCGGGGTTGAACACGAGCTCGCTCCGGTTGGCCTCCAGGTCCGCGCCGGGGAGGAAGAAGGGGACTCCGGCCAGCGCCAGCAGGACGACGGCGGCGGCGGCGGCCATCGGCCAGCGTGCTCCGGACGCGCCGCGGACGGATGGGTCCGCGACCGGGACGATCACGCTCTCGCCGGCGCGCAGCCGGGTGAGGACGCGCTCCCGCAGGCCCGGGGGGAGAGGAGCCGCGGGGAGGGCGCGGACCTCCTCCTCCAGGCGGCGGATGCGGCCGAGCGTAGCGCGGCAGCGCGCGCAGCCGGCCAGGTGCGCGCCGACGTTCCCCATCGCGGGCGGGTCGAGATCGCCGTCGGCGTAGAGGGAGATGCGCCGGAAGGTCGGGTGGAGGAGGGCGGGTCGCGTCACGGGTCCTCCGCGAGGAGGCTCTGCAGGAGCTTGCGGGCGCGGAAGAGGCGCACCCTGGACGTCCGCGGGGTGATTCCGACCAGCGCCGCGACGTCCTCGTGGGCGTAGCCTTCCACCACCTTGAGGACGAACACCACCCGCAGCGCGTCGGGAAGGGCGGCGAGGGCCCGCTCCAGCGCCACGCGGTCCACCGGGCTGTCTCTCGGCGCGCGCGGGGCGGCATCGGGACTGATTGTTTCTTCGCGGCGCCGCCGCCGTGCGCGCATTCGCATCAGCGCCGTCCGGGCGGCCACGCGGTGGATCCAGGCTTCGAGCGAGCCCCGGCCGGCGTAGCTCCGGAGTGCGCGCGGAAGGCCCAGGAAGACGTCCTGGACCACGTCCTCGGCCTCGGGTGCGGAGTGCAGGAGGGATTGCGCCAGCCGGTGCACCCCCGCTGCGTAGCGGTCGTAGAGCGCCGCGAGCGCGTTGGGTGACCCCCTGCTCGCGTGCTCGACCAGCTCGGCGTCTGAGGCAGGCTCGCTCACCGTGGGTGCCACGACTCCTCGTCGCGTGGACGTGGCCAGGGCTTCGGGAGGATGATGCCGGCGGGAGTGAAAGAGTTACGCGGCGGGAGAGCGTTTCGTCGCCTTCACCGCGACGCCCAGGCGCCGGGCCCGCCCGCCGCCTGCCGCTGGCGGACGCGCTCCAGCAGCTCGTGCACCTCCTCGTCCGTGGTCTGGGAGAAGTCCTGGTACCACAGCCCCACCGCGTAGAACGGCTCGGGCGTGACGGCGCACACCATGTCGTCCACTTCGCCGCGGAGCGAATCGCAGGTCTCGGGCGCGGCGACGGGGACCGCCACCACCAGCCGCTCCGGGTGCCGGGTCCGCAGCGCCGCCACCGCCGCGCGCATGCTGGAGCCCGTGGCGAGGCCGTCGTCCACCAGGATCACCGTCCTGCCGCTGATCTCGGGCTCCGGCCGGTCGCCGCGGTACGCGCGCTCCCGCCGCTCCAGCTCGCGCTGCTCGCGCTCCGCCACGGCCTCGATGGCCGACGCGGGGATGCGGAGCATCGCCACCACCTCGGGGTTGAGCACGCGGATCCCGCCGGAGGCGATGGCGCCCATCGCGTACTCCTCGTGGCCGGGAACGCCGAGCTTGCGCACCAGGAACACGTCCAGCGGCGCCCCGAGCGCCTCAGCGACCTCGAAGCCCACCGGGACGCCCCCACGGGGGAGGGCGAGCACCAGCAGGTTGGGCCGGGTGGCGTACGGGGCGAGCTCCGCGGCCAGCCGGCGCCCGGCGTGGATCCGGTCCCGAAAGCGAGCGTCGGCCATGAGTTCCTCCCGCGTTCCGCGCACGTTGGGACGGAGCCACGGCCGCAACATTCGCACCCCCCGCGCGACATCGGGATGGCCGGGTCGGGAGAACCGCTTGTCGCCGTTCCCCGCCGCACCTATCTTCGGCGAAGTCCCGCAACCCTGCCACCGTGCGCCCTTCGCCGCTCTTCCGCGTGACCGCCCTCTGGGCGGTGCTCGTCTTCGCCTTCGGCTGGGGCGGGGACGCGCTGGTGCTGCACCCGTGCCCGCACCACTCCGCGATCTCGCACGCGGGCGCCGCGGCGCACGAGGGCCACCGAGGCGGGCACCACGCAGCCGCGCGGCAGCAGGCGCCGAATCCGCACGACGCGCAGTCGCACGCGGGAGGCTGCAGCTGCATCGTCGCGTGCGCGGGATCCGCCGACGCGCTGGCCGCGGCGCCGGAGGACGTGCGCGTTGCCGCCGGGGCCGTCCGGCTCGCCCGCATCGTTCCGGCACCGCATGCATCCGTCCTCCCCGGGCGGCTCGAGTACGTCCTGCCGTATCCCACCGCTCCGCCCGTCATCCCCTCCTGAACGCAGGCATCGGCCGCGGGCGATGAGCGCCGTGGTCCCCTCCGCCTGCACCCGATCCGAACCTATGTAGCGCGCTTCGCGGGATGCCACCGGTCCACCGGCCGGCATCCGGCGTCCGTGGCCAGACCTCGAAACCGATCCGGATTCCCCGGACCGGCCGTGAAGCAGCCGAACGGATTCGTCTCACGCAGAGCCGCGGAGGCGCAGAGACGAGTCCGCAGACGCCTCGCGAACACACGGTCGATCGGGTGAGCCGGTTGAATGATCAAGGATATCACCGTGTCCATGCGAATCGGGAGGGCGATCCTCCCCTGCCTGCTCCTCCTCGCGGGTCCCGCCGCCGCAGGCGCGCAGGAGACCGGGAGCATCCGCGGCACCGTCGTGGCGGCGGGGACGGCGGAGCCGCTGGCCGGCGTCACCGTCCGCGTCCAGGGCTCGCGCCGCGCCGCCACCACCACGGCCGGCGGCGGGTTCTCCATCACCCGCCTGGCGCCGGCCGGCTACACGCTGCAGGCGGAGCGGATCGGCTACCGGCCGGCCACGCTCGCGGTCTCGGTCGACGCCGGGCGCGCCGCCGAGGTGCTGATCGAGCTGCAGCCGCGGGACGTCGCGCTGCAGGGGGTGACCGCCATCGGCAGCACGGCCGAGCTCGCGGAGGTGCGCGAGCGGATGGCGCAGGTGCCCGGGAGCGTGCAGCTCGTCAGCCCCGAGGAGATCCGCGCCACGCGCCAGGCCAACCTGGGCGACGTGCTGCGCTTCGTCCCCGGCGTGTACGCGGCGGCGCGCTTCGGGGCGGCGGACGAGACGCAGCTCTCCATCCGCGGCTCGGGGCTGCGCAACAACTTCCACCTGCGCGGGGTGAACCTGCTGGTGAACGGGATGCCGTACCGCAACGCCGACGGCTTCACCGACTTCGAATCGCTGGAGCTGCTCACCACCGAGGACGTGCAGGTCTACAAGGGCGCCAACGCGCTGCGCTACGGCGGGTCCACGCTGGGCGGCGCCATCAACCTGGAGACGAAGACCGGGTACACGGCCACCCCCTTCAACGCCGTGGCCGAGGGGGGGAGCTCCGGCTTCTTCAAGGGGCAGGCGTCGTCCGGGGCGGTGCTGGGGCGCTTCAACTACTACGCGAGCTACGCGCGCACCCGCCTGGACGGCTACCGCGACCACGACGCGCAGCGCCGCGACCGCGTGAACCTGCACCTGGGCTACGCGCTGTCGCCGAGCGTGGACCTGCGCACCTTCTACCTCTTCGCGCACGTGCGGGAGGAGCTCCCCGGCTCGCTCACCGCCGCCGAGCTCGGCACCGACCCCACGCTGGCGGTGCCGGGGAACGTGGCGAACCGCTGGGGGCGCGACTACGACCTGCACCACGTGGGCGTGCAGCTCCGCGCGCAGCTCGGGCGCGCCGGCCGGCTGGACGTGGCGCCCTACTTCCAGTACCGCGACATCGTCCACCCCATCTTCCGCGTGATCGACCAGGTGAGCCGCGACTGGGGCGTGGAGGCGCGCTTCGAGAACACCACGCCGCTCGGCGGCCGCGAGAACCGGCTCACCCTGGGCCTGCAGCCCTCCTACGGCAACGTGGACGACAGGCAGTTCGCCAACGTCGCCGGCAACGAGGGCGCGCTCGCGAAGGCGCAGCGCGACGTGGCCGGCGGCGTCGCCGCGTACGCGGAGGACGCGCTCCGCGTCGCGCCGCGGCTGACGTCGGTGGTGGGGCTGCGCTATGCGCGCGACGTGCGGCGGGTGCGGGACTTCTTCCTCTCCGACGGCGACCAGTCCGACCGGCGCCTGTTCACGGCGTGGATGCCGCGGGTGGGGGTGCTGTACGACCTGCCCTCGGCCGGCGGGCAGCTCTTCGCCAACGCCAGCCGCACCTCGGAGCCGCCGCTGCTGCTGGAGCTGAACAGCCTCACCGTCCCCGGCTTCGTGGACCTCGCCGCGCAGGACGCGTGGCAGCTCGAGGTGGGGACGCGCGGGCGCAGCGGCGGGGTGGAGTGGAACGTCGCCGTCTACGACGTGGAGCTGCGCGACGAGATCCTCAACCAGAACGTGCGGCCCTTCCCCAACGCGCCCTTCACCGTCCCCACCTACCGCAACGCCGGCCGCACACGGCACTACGGGGTGGAGACGGGGCTCGGCTACACGCTGCCGGGCGCGGTGCTCACCCGGGCGGGCGGCGGCGACCGGCTGGGGGCGCGCCTGGCGTACACCTTCGCGCGCTACCGCTTCGTCGCCGACACGATGTACGCGGGGAACCAGATCCCCGGCGCGCCCGGGCACGTGCTGCAGGCCGAGCTGGTGTACCGCCATCCCGCCGGGCTCACGCTGCGGCCGAACGTGGAGTGGGTGCCCGCCGGATACTTCGTCGACAGCGGCAACACCGTCAGGAACGGGGGATGGACCGTGTTCGGCGCGCGCGCGGAGCTGCTGGTGCCGCGGCTGAAGTCCACCGCGTTCGTGGAGGCGCGCAACCTGACCAACGTGCGCTACTCCCCGGCGGTGCAGGTGGACGACGCGGCCGGGCGCTTCTTCAACCCCGCGGACGCCCGCTCCCTCTACGTCGGTGCGCGGTGGCAGCCCTGATCGGGCGATGGGCCGCCGCCGCGCTGTCGGCGGCCTCGCTGCTGCTGGCGTCGCCCGGCCCGGCGCGGGCGCACGCGGGGCTGCTCTCCTCCGCGCCCGCGGCGGGGGACACGCTGCGGGAGGCGCCGCGCCGGCTGGTGCTGCGCTTCACGGAGCCGGTCGAGGCGGCGTCCAGCGGGCTGGTGCTGCTCGGCCTGAACAGCCAGATCACCCTCGCGCCGCGCCGCGACCCCCGCGACGTGGCGGCACTGGTCGCGGAGCTGCCGCCGCTGGGGCCGGGGGGCTACCGCGTGCAATGGCGCACTCTCTCGGCGGACGGGCACACGGTGGAGGGGAGCTTCGTCTTCTTCGTCGCGGGCGCGGGGCCGGCCGTGGGGTCCGCGCCGCCGGAGCATCCGACGGAGCGGGTGTACACGTCCTCCGTCCCCATCCTCGCGTCCGTATTGCGCGGCGTGGGCGTGGGAGCGCTCGCGGCGCTGGCGGGGCTGCTCCTGTGGATGACGACGTCCGCGTCGCCGGCGGACGGGCGCGTGCTGCGGGTGGCGCTGGCGCTGGCGTGGGCGGCCCCCGTGCTGCTGGCGGCGCACGCCGTGGCGTGGGCGGTCTACGCGCGCGGGCCGGGCGGCGGGGAGCCGCTGGGGCGCCTGCTGTTCGGCACGCTCCCCGGGCGGGTCGAGGTCGTCCGCGTAGGGCTGGCGTTGCTGGCGCTCTGGGCGCTCGCGCTGGCGCGGCGGCCGGGGCTGGCCCTCGGGTTCGCTGTTGCGGCCGTGGCGGCGACCGGGATGACGGGGCACTCCGCGGCAATCCACCCCGCCTGGACCGTCCCGGCGAAGGCGATCCACGTCGCCGCCGTGGCGGTGTGGACGGGCGGGCTCGCGGTGCTGTTGGTCACCGCGCGGCGTGGCGGCGACCTCCGCGCGCTGGCGGTCCGCGTCTCGTCGCTGTCGCTCGCGGCGGTGGTGGCGCTGGCCGCCACCGGGGTGCTCCAGACGCTGCTGTTCGCGCCCAGCCTCGGCTTGCTCGCGCGCTCCGCCTACGGCGCCGTCCTCCTCGCCAAGCTGGCCGGGATGGCCGTGCTGGTGGCGATCGGCGCGCGCAACCGCTACGGGCTGGTCCCGCGCCTCCCGGCGGAAGAAGCACGAGTCTCGCTGCGCCGCGCCGTGGGGTGGGAGCTCGCCGTGATGTCGCTGGTCATGCTCGCGGCGGGGCTGCTGGCCTACGTCCCCGTGCCGCGTCCCGATCCCCCGATGGCCGTGCACAACACCCATGCGGAGACGAACTGAGATGACACGCTCTTCCTGGCCTTTCCGCGCGGGGCTGTGCGCGCTCGCGGCTGCGGCTCTGCTCGGCGCGCCGGCGCTGGCCTTCGCGCACGCCGTCGTCTTCCCCAGGCGCGCGGAGCCGGGGGCATACGAGCGCTACCTGCTGCGCGTCCCCAACGAGCGCGGCGTGCCGACGGGGCGGGTGGAGATCCGCTTCCCGGCGGGGCTGCGGGTGGTGTCGTTCGGCGACGTGCCGGGGTGGACGGTGGAGGTGAAGAAGGACGCCTCGGGCGCCATTACCAGCGCCGTGTGGTGGGGCACGCTGCCGCCGGAGCGCTTCGTGGAGTTCCCCTTCGTCGCGGTGAACCCGAAGGCCGGCACCCGGCTGGTCTGGCCCGTGTCGCAGACGTACCAGGGCGGCGAGCGGGTCGAGTGGAACGGCGCGCCGGACTCGAAGACCCCGGCCTCGGTGACCGAGATCGCGGCGGCGCCGACCGACGGGGGCGACACGGGGACGTACCTCGGCGGCGCCGCGCTGCTGGTGGCGTTGCTCGCGCTCGGCCTGGCGCTGCGCCGCGGGACCGCCTGAGCTCCACCTGTGAAAGTCTTTCAAAAGGCGTGGCTCACGCAGAGCCGCGGAGCCGCGGGGGGGTGCGCGTACCCTCTCTGCCGGCTCCGCGGCTCTGCGTGAGAATGCTGTTGCCGTTGCCGTTCAGGTGCCCTGCGGGATCCGCACGGTCGTCTGGAACGGCCCGAAGTCCTGCAGGTCGGCTCCGGAGATGGAGTACTGCCCTACGATGGCGACGGTGAGCGTCTGCCCGGCATAGGCGTCGATGCCGGAGAGCGCCCACTGCCCGCCCCATCCCCCCGTGTTGCCGAGGTTACCGAGCTGCCCGATGGCATTGGACTGGTACCCGATGACCTGCTGGTTGGCGGCCATCAGGTATCCGGTCACCGAGGTGATCTGCAGCTCCGGCGTGTTCACCACGAACAGGGCGTACTGCACCTGCAGAAAACCGCCCTCGCCATACGTCGCCTCGAGCTGGAGGGGGATGATGGGTGCGCTGCCGGGTGCCAGGCCGGCGCGCAGCCTGTCGACGTCGGCGGCGTCGGGCGAGGGGGCGGAGGCGGGTCGGGGGACGAGCAAAGGCATGGAAGCCTCCGGGAGGTTGGGAAAGGGTTGGGCACCGTCTGTCCGCACCAGACGCGACGTCGAAGGTAGTGCCGGCCGAAGCAGGGGGCCAGCGTCTCAAAGCTGCCGCCCCGGCCCCTGTCCCCTGCTACCGAGA
>DASYJZ010000832.1:0-3291 GCA_035995965.1 Longimicrobium sp.
ATGGTGATGCCGGGCGACAACGTGCAGATGGTGGTGGAGCTGATCAACCCGATCGCCATGGAGCAGGGGCTGCGCTTCGCCATCCGCGAGGGCGGCCGCACCGTGGGCGCCGGCGTGGTGGCCGAGATCGTCGAATAAGCCGGTAAACCGAAGGAACGCGCCGGCGGGGGGGACCGCTCCCCGCCGCGCCGTCTCGATAGCAGCGGTCAACCACGGGAGCCAGAGCCATGCGCGACAAGGTCATCCTCGCCTGCACCGAGTGCAAGGAGAGGAACTACCACCAGACCAAGAACAAGCGGAAGCACCCCGAGCGGCTGGAGTACAGCAAGTACTGCCCGCGGTGCAACAAGCACCAGCCGCACAAGGAGACCAAGTAGCCGCTCCGGCCGCGGGAACCATCCCGCGGCCGGCGGCCGCCGGTCTCAACGCACGATCACTGGAACGCTTCCCCGGGCACGCAAAGGCATGGCAGAGAAGACCCGCACGACCGCGCTCGACTTCTTCCGGGAGGTGAGCGAGCAGGTCCGCAAGGTGACCTGGCCCGACCGGGCGCAGCTGAAGGAATCGACCGGCGTGATCGCGGTGTTCGTGCTCACGGTGGCGCTGATCATCTACGGGATGGACTACGCGGTGCGCGTGACGCTCGAGCTGGTCACCTCCCTCTTCACCGGCTGACGGGGGCGGGGACACGCGCATGGCCGAAGCCAGGTGGTATGCGATCCAGTGCTACTCGGGGCATGAGAACAAGGTCCAGCGGCTGATCCAGCGGCGGATCGACGAGGAGCCGGGCGAGGCGGAGGAGAAGCAGATCCAGGAGGTCCTGGTGCCCACGCAGGAGGCGGTGGAGCTGCGCAACGGGAAGCGGGTGACCGTGACCCGCAAGCTCTACCCCGGCTACGTGCTGGTGAAGCTGGTGTACAACCAGCGCACCGCGCACACCATCACCGGGATCCAGGGGGTGCTCAAGTTCCTGGGGTCGGGCGCCGAGCCGCAGCCGCTCACCGACGACGAGCTGGCCAAGATCTTCGGGCAGGAGACCGAGGCCCCGGTGGCCGAGGAGCCCGTGATGCTGATCCCGTTCAATCACGGGCAGGTGGTGGAGGTCACGGACGGGCCGTTCAAGGAGTTCAGCGGCACCGTGCAGGAGATCGACCACGAGAAGGGGAAGGTGAAGGTGGAGGTCAGCCTCTTCGGGCGCCCGACCTCGCTCGAGCTCGACTACACGCAGCTCCGCGGCTTCTGATCCGCCCACGGGCGGACGGCACGCGGCGGACTTTAAAACGATCTGAGGTCGCGACATGGCGAAGAAGGTCACCGGTTTCATCAAGCTCCAGGTCCCCGCCGGGGCCGCCAACCCGGCGCCCCCCGTGGGCCCCGCGCTGGGGCAGCACGGCGTGAACATCATGGAGTTCTGCAAGCAGTTCAACGCGCGCACCCAGGGCCAGCCGGGGATGATCATCCCGGTGGAGATCACGGTTTACGGCGACCGCTCCTTCACCTTCATCACCAAGACGCCCCCCGCGGCGATCCTGCTGAAGAAGGCGGCGGGGCTGGACAAGGGCTCGGCTTCGTCGAAGAAGCAGAAGGTGGGCACGGTCACGCGCGACCAGCTGCGCACCATCGCCGAGACCAAGATGCCCGACCTGAACGCGGCCGACATCGACGGCGCGATGCGCATGATCGCCGGCACGGCGCGGTCGATGGGGCTGGAAGTCGTCGACTGAGGAACTGAAGTGCCCAGTGCCTAGTGCCCAGTGCCCAGTAGTTTGGCGCTGGACCGGGCGGAGGCGCGGATCCCCGAAGTCGAGCAGGAAGGATCCCATAACGGGATCTGCAGGTGAACACCGGACGGTCGGGTGGCTGAGAAGTCCTGGGCACTTGGCACTTGGCACTTTCGTTCCGGGGTTCCAGGCAGGAGAAGCGAAGTCGTAATCCGGACTCCAGGGAGCGGGCTCCTGCCCTCCCGCGACGCGAGTCGCCCGGCACGGCTTCCGTCCGCCACACCACCGCGCGCGCGGGCGACGCCGCGGCGGGAGGACTCGTCCCAGCATTCGTCCCGAGGGGAGTACATGCCCAAGCACGGAAAGAAGTTCCGCGAGGCGCAGGCGCGTGTTCCCGAGGGGTCGGCCTTCTCCCCCACCGAGGCGGTGAGCCTGGTGAAGGAGCTGAGCTACGCCAGGTTCGACGAGACGGTGGAAGCCGCCGTCCGCCTGGGCGTGGACCCCCGGCACGCCGACCAGATCGTGCGCGGCGCGGTGGTCCTTCCCCACGGCACGGGGAAGACCGCGCGCGTGCTGGTGATCGCCCAGGGCGACAAGGCGCGCGAGGCGGAGGAGGCCGGCGCCGACTTCGTGGGCACCGAGTACGTCCAGAAGATCAAGGACGGGTGGCTCGACTTCGACGTCGTGGTCGCCACGCCGGACATGATGGGGCAGGTCGGCCAGCTCGGCCGCATCCTGGGCCCCCGCGGGCTCATGCCCACGCCCAAGGCCGGCACCGTCACGCACGACGTGAGCAAGGCCATCCGGGAGATCAAGGCCGGCAAGATCGAGTTCCGGGTAGACCGCACGGGCAACGTGCACGTGCCGATCGGCAAGGTGTCCTTCGACGGCGGCAAGCTGGAGGAGAACCTGGGCGCCTTCATGGACACGGTGATCCGGGCCAAGCCCCCCGCCGCCAAGGGCACCTACGTGCGCGCGGTGACGGTGAGCAGCACCATGGGTCCCGGGGTCCCCGTCGACGCCAACCTCTTCCGGAGGGCCTGACGCGATGCGGAGAACCGAGAAGGACGAGTTCATCGGCGAGCTCCAGCAGAAGCTGGAAGGCGCCACCGCGTTCTACCTGACCGACTTCACGGGGCTGAACGTGAAGCAGATGACGCAGTTCCGCGCCCGGCTGCGCAAGCAGGGGGTGGACTACGTGGTGGTCAAGAACACGCTGGCGCAGCGGGCCCTGCAGGGGCTCGACCTCCCCGACGTGGCGGGCTTCTTCACCGGCCCCACCGGGGTGGTGATCGGCCGCGACGACGCGGTGGCCGCCGCCAAGGCGCTCACCGACTTCGCCAGGGAGTTCGGCGACCGGCCGGCGGTGAAGGTCGGCATCGTGGAGCGCAAGGAGGTCACGCCGGCCCAGGTGAAGCAACTGGCCGAGCTCCCCTCGCGCGAGGTCCTGCTGGCGCAGATCGCCGGCGGGCTGCAGGCGCCGATGGCGCGGCTCGCGGGCGGCATGAGCCAGCTCATCGCGGGGTTCGCCCGCGCGGTGGACGCGCTCCGGCAGCAGTAGGAGGGCGCG
>DASYJZ010000833.1:0-2560 GCA_035995965.1 Longimicrobium sp.
CGATCTCCGGCGCCTGGCGGATTCGGGGAAGCGCTGGGCGCACGAAGCGCTCGATCCCGGGTCGCCCCTGCTGTACGCGTCGGCGAACGGCTTCGTGCCGGACTTCAGCACGCGGATCGCGGAGGAGGAAGAGGGCAGGAGGGTGATCGCGTGGTCGCTCGAGGATCTGTACTCGCCGCCCGGAGGCTGACGCCCGCGCGAGATGCCGTCTCGCGCGGTCGGCGACGTTCAGCGCGTGATCGCGATCCCCCAGGGGCGCCTGCCGACGAGAATGCGGGCGACCACGCGGTCGGTGGCGGTGTCGATCACGTCCACCTCGTCGGCGAGGCCGCAGGCGGCGTAGAGGCGGCGGCCATCGCGGGTGAGGGCGATCCCCCACGGGCGGCGGGCGACGGGGATGCGGGCGAGCACCCGCAGCGTGCGGGCGTCGAGCACCGAGATCACCGACGCGAGGCCGTTCGCCACGTACACCCGCGCGCCGTCGGACGACACCGCCACGCCCACCGGCTTCCCCTCGCCGCGCTCCAGCTCCACGCTGCGCAGCACCTCGTGCGTGCGGGTGTCGACCACCACCAGCGTGCCGCTCACCTCGTTGGTCACGAAGGCGCGCGTGCCGTCGGGCGAAAAGGCGGTGGCGCGCGGGCGCAGGTCGGCGAGGATGTTGGTCACCACGCGGTTGGTGCGCGCGTCGATCACCGACACGGTGTTGCTCGTCTCCGCGGTCACGTACACCCACCGCCCGTCCGGGCTGGCGGCGACCCCCTCCGGCTCGATCCCCACCACCAGCGTGGCCAGCACGCGCCCGGTGCGCAGGTCCGTGGCCGACGCCGTCCCCGCGTCCTCGTTCGAGGCGTAGAGTCGCAGCCCGTCCGGCGTGACCGCGAACTGCTCGGGGTCGCTCCCGGCGGCGTAGCGCGCGACCACGCGCCGCGTCGCCACGTCGATCACGGCGATTCCGTCGCCGCGCGTGGTGGTGTTCGGCCGGTCGTCGCTGAGCGCCACGAACACGCGCCGGCCGTCGGGGCTCGCCTGGATTCCGCGGGGCCGCACGCCGAGCGGGATGGTGGCGATCACGCGGCTGGTGGCGACGTCGATCACGCTCACGTCGTGCGACAGCTCGTTGCTCACGAACGCGAGCGTCGCGTGGCGCTGGGCGGCCGCGACCCCTGGCAAGAGCAGGGCGAGCAGGACGGGACCTCGAAGCGAGCGGCCGAATGCGAGTCGGAGCAAGGGCACCTGGGTGATCGGAGATTCGGTGCGATGCGAGGGCTCTGGCTCTACCCGTCGAACCGGCACGTGCTTCGGCTCTGCGGCGTGCCGAGCTGATCCAGCAGCTCGCGCGATGGCTCGTCGCTCCCTGGGGCGGCGCGCGGCACCTCGACGGGGGCGGAGCCGGGGACGGCGACGTACAACGGCTGGCGGAGCTGGTGGTCCCAGGCGCGGAAGGAGAGCGCGCGGCCCTTGTGGCCGTCGAACTGCGCGGCGTCGCCCTGGAGGTAGCGCAGCAGCATCGCCGACTGCGTCGACCTGGCCCGGAGGGTGGACTCCCAGAGGACCTTCACCGCGAACCACCCCACCCACCCCTGGGAGTCCATCCCCTCTCCGAACCGCGCGCGGAACCGCTGATTGAGCTGGTCCGCGCCGAACCTCTCCAGCCGTGCGTCCCACGCCGCGGTCCGCCCGTCCGCCACCCCCACCTGCGCGGCCGCATCCGCCAGCATGGCCGCGCTAGGGGCGACGTAGAAGGCCGCCTGCCGGCACCCGGATCCGCGCAGCACGTCCGCGTCGCAGCCCAGGGAGAGGAAGGGGAGGCCCTTCCGCTCCGCGACGGCGGCGAGCGCCTCGCACTCCTCCGTCCCGAAGCCGCCGAGCAGCGCCTGCACCCGTCCCTCGTCCACCAGCCGCGCGGCGTCGGGACCCTCCACCAGCTCGACCGTGCGCCCGAAGAGCGAGGCGGAGCGCGCGGCTTCCTCGATCCCCATCCGCACCCCGCGCGCGGCGCTCCTCGCCTCCGGCGTGCGCGCCGCCGAGTCCGGGAGCACCAGGCCGATCCGCAGCGTGTCTCCGGCGGGCTGCTGCGCGCGTGCGTCATCGACCGGCGACACCGCGGCCGAGAGCAGCACGGCGAGCAGGGTGGATGCGAAGGCCTTCGTCACTTCCCGCCCTTGCCGCCGCCCGCGGTCACCTCCGCGTAGTTCAGCGCCGACACCCGTGTCACGTTCTTCAGCAACGAAGCGGCCGCTGGGATCGGTCACGTGGAGCTGCTCGGGTGTGGAGGCGTGGGAAGAATCCGCCGGTGTGGGCGCAATTCGTGGACCGGGCTGAGGAGCAGAGGTGAGGGAATTCCCGGTGCGAAGGCAGCAAGGGCGAATGAAATCGCTGCAACAACAACACGAAACCCGCCTGCGCGGGTTGCCGGCCTCGGAGCCGCTGCCGCGCCGGAGCGCGCCACTGTGTTTCGTGTGGCCGCGCTGCGCCTCGCCCCTGGAAGTCGCGCGCAAACCCCAGGTGCAGTCCGCGAAGGCGGCGCGAAGGCGGACTTCGTGCCGTTCCAGCGGCG
>DASYJZ010000834.1:0-5587 GCA_035995965.1 Longimicrobium sp.
CCGAGAAGAAGGAGCAGGAGAACCGCGCGCTGGTGCGGGAGAACCGCGACGCCGGCCGCATCCGCTCGCTGCAGACGGCGGTGATCGGCCTCACCAGCCTCGTCATCGCCTTCCTGGCGTACGCGGTGGTGCGCTACATACAGAGCGAGCGGCGGCTGCGCACGCTCGCGATGACCGACGAGCTTACGCGCCTTCCCAATCGCCGCCACCTGCTGCAGGTGGCCGGCGAGCGCGTGCAGGCGGCGCGGGGGGGCACCGGGCCGCTGAGCGTGCTGGCGCTGGACATCGACCACTTCAAGCGCATCAACGACACCTTCGGCCACGAGGTGGGCGACCGCGTGCTGCACCGCGTGGCCGAGGCCTGCCGCGCCGCGCTCCGCCGCGACGACGTGATCGGCCGCACCGGCGGCGAGGAGTTCGTGGTGGTGATGCCTGGCGCCGACGCCCGCGTGGCGCTGGAGGTGGCCGAGCGCCTGCGCGTGGCGGTGGAGCGCGTGGAGTGGGGCGACGTGGCCGCCGGCCTGGGCGTGACCGTGAGCGTCGGCGCCACCGAGTGGACGCCGGGCGACGACACCTTCGCCGCCGTCGTTCGCCGCGCCGACGACTCGCTCTACCGCGCCAAGGAGCTCGGCCGCAACCGCACCGAGGTGGCGGAGGCGGGATAACGGGACCGGGCCTGCTGCCTGGCTAGACCGGATTGCGGATCGCTCCGGAGGGTTGGCGACGGGTTGGAAACCCGCCCGCTGGAACGGCACAAAGTCCGCCTTCGCGGACTACGCCTCGCGGCGTCCACGATGAAGTTCGGCGGCGACCGAAAGATCTGTACTTTCGGAGGCGACACCGCCAGCCATGTGG
This sequence comes from Longimicrobium sp., assembly GCA_035995965.1. Lineage (GTDB taxonomy): Bacteria > Gemmatimonadota > Gemmatimonadetes > Longimicrobiales > Longimicrobiaceae > Longimicrobium. The sequence continues at coordinate 856 of DASYJZ010000834.1, forward strand.
CAGGTCGCCGGCGTTCCCATGCGGCACTCCGGTGCACGGCGTCTTTCGTGCGTCAGGGCAGGCTGGTGAAGTGGACCTCAGCCGGAGTGGGAGGATGGCGGCTCTGACGGTGGTCGGCCGGGCCGCGGCACTCGGAGTCGTCGCGGGAATGCGCACCATGGCGGCGCCCGCCGCAGTCAGCCGCCACCTCGCAAGCGGCGGCCCGGAGATGGACGGCGGGCTAGAGCGGCTGCTGGCCCACCCCGCCGCGCCGTGGGTGCTGGGGATCGCGTCCGCCGCCGAGCACGTGGCCGACAAGCTCCCGGGCACGCCGAACCGCACGGATGCCGGTCCGCTCGGTGCGCGCATCGCGAGCGGGGCGCTGTGCGGCGCCGTGGTCGCACGGCGCGCGGGCGAGCCCGTCGCCGTCGGCGCGCTCGCCGCGGCGGCCGCCACCTTCGCCGCGTTCGAGATCCGCCACGCGCTCACCGCCGACGCCGGCCTCCCCGACCTTCCCGTCGCGCTTGCCGAAGACTTCGGCGCAGTCGTCCTCGCCGAGGTGGCGCTGCGGGACTGATCCGAGGTTCATCGTCCCACCGAGTAGGCGCACGCAACGACGCGGAGCCGCAGGGAGACAGCGTCTCTCCTCTGCGGCTCCGCGTCTCTGCGTGAGGCGATCCGTTGCCGGTGCCGGTCGGCGCGCTGCTACTCCGGGCGCGCCGCGATCATCGCGGGGCGGCCCAGTGGTTGTCCACCGGCCGGGCGTCCACGAAGATCCCGCCGTCCAGGTCGAGCGACTGGAGCACCTTGCCCGTCGCGACCGTCACCGTCGCCCGCCGCTGATCCGCCGCCCAGATGGCGGGCGTCTGGTGCAGCGTCTCCGTGCTGCCGTCGGCATAGCGCAGACGCAGGTCCACCGGGGCGGCCATCCCGCCGACGTTGTTCAGCACCACCGCATACCCGCCGCTCGTCCGGGAGACGCTCCCCACCGCCAGGTCGATGTAGTTGCCGCTGAAGAACCAGTTGGTCCAGAACCAGTCCAGGTTGCGGCCCGACGCGTCGTTGAAGGTGTTGAAGAAGTCCCACGGGAGCGGGTGCTTCCCGTGCCAGCGGTCCATGTAGGCGTGCAGGGCGCGCGCGAAGACGGAATCGCCCAGCAGATCCTTCACGGCCAGGTAGCCCAGCGCCGGCTTGCCGTAGGCGTTGTTGCCGTAGGCGGCGCCCTTCAGCACGTCGCCCGGCGTGATGATGGGGATGTCTTCCAGCGGCGACGGATCGTGGATCCAGCCGTCCACGCGGAACTGCTTGAAGAACTCGCCCTCCCGCCCCTTCCCCATGTCCGCTACGCCGATCAGGTACTCGAAGGCGGTGGCCCATCCCTCGTCCATGAAGCCGTAGCGCGTCTCGTTGATCCCCATGTAGAACGGCATGTACGTGTGGGCGATCTCGTGCTCGGCCACGAAGCGAGAGAAGGTGGTGTCGGCGTTGGTGTTGTCGTTCACCATCATCGGGTACTCCATGTCGGCGGTACCCAGGAAGATGGTGGACTTCTCGTACGGGTACGGCACGCCTGGCCAGTGGTGCGACAGCCAGTCCAGCCCGTGCCGGCCGAACTGCACCATGTGGTGGAAGTCGGCCGCGCTGTCGTGGTAGGCCGCCTGGACGCTGGCTCTCCGGCGCGCGGCGTCGTCCACCAGCACGCTGGCGGCATCCCAGTCGTAGTGGTCGCTCAGGCCGAACGCCATGTCGGGGATGTCGCGCGCGCGGAAACGCCAGTCGTTCGTCTTCGGCAGCGTGACCCGGTGCCCGGCGACGTCCTCGCGCGTGGCGACGCGGATGGTCGTGTCGGAGGTGAACGACGCCTGGAAGCGGCGCAGCGCCTCGGGCTGCAGCACCGTCTGCGGATCGAGCAGCGTGCCCGTCCCCCAGACGATGAAGTTGGCCGGCACGCGGACGGTGACGTCGTAGTCGTTGAAGTCGCTGTAGAACTCCTGCAGGTCGGTGAAGTCCATCGTGTCCCACCCGTTGTAGTCGTCGTAGACGGCCACGCGCGGATAGAAGTACGCCAGGTACCAGGTGGTGGAGTCGAGCATCCCCTCGCGGCCGGCCTCGCGCGAGATCTCGTAGTGCCAGTCGAAGGCCAGGCGCACCGAGTCGTGCGGCAGCAGCGGCGCCGGAAGCTGCACCGGCCGCCAGGTGAAGAAGCGCGGATCCTCCTGCCACGGCGCCGCCGCACCGTTCACCGCGAACCGGTCGACGTGCATCCCCGAGGTCAGGTAGTCGTCGCTGGCGCCGCCGTTCCGCGGCGCGCCGGGGCGGTGGATGTTGAGGAAGAGCTTGATGACGAGATTCGTCAGCGTGTCCGGGCTGTTGTTGACGTAGGTGATCTGCTCGGTGCCGTGGATGGTGCGGTCCGGCGGTGTGGCGGTGAGCGTGATGGTGTACCGCGCACGGTTCTGCCAGTAGCGGCTCCCCGGCCGCCCGTCGGCCGACCGGGTCCCGTTCGCGTACGCCTGCTTAACGGCGCGCGGCATGTAGAGCTGCGCCGCCCCCGGCGACGCGAGCCATGGCCCCGTAGCCAGCGCGAGCAGCGACGCCTTCGCGGCGAACGCCGTCGGGTAACCGAACGAAAGGTTGATCTTCACCGAGCTCTCCTCGCGTACGCGCGTAAGTCCATTCCGTCCCGCCCTCTCCAGGCGCGACAAGGTCGCCGCCTGACGGTACGCCGGCAACCGCGCCGAAGCGACAGTCCCGGGGCGAATCCGATCCAGGAGCGCGCGAGACGTTCCCCACTGCCTTCGACCCGCAGCCCTGATCGGCAGCCGCGGATCGTTCCCGCGACAGCCGATTCTCTCACCGCGTTTTGATTTCTGTCCCACCGCCACTGAAGCCGCTATAATCTGTGGGGCGAGGAATGCTCACTGGCGTGCCGGCGGCAGTATTTCTCCATCTCCGGACGCGCACGACCGCTTGGCATCCGCCGCCGCGCGATCCCATCTCACACCCGGGAGGCAGGCCATGCGCAAGGTGAAGCTGGACCTCGAGCAGCTGGCGGTGGAGTCGTTCGAGACCTCCGGGTCGCACGGGCGGGGTACCGTGCTCGGCCGGATGCCGGAGATCGACATCAGACCGTTCGGCGGAGGCGGCCAGTACGACACCTATCCCAATTGCCCCAGCCCGCTGTGCCAGGACACGCCGCTGGCGAGCTGCGACGGGAGCTGCCAACCCGGTTGCGTGCCCAACGAAACCGTCGCAGTCACCGGGTGAAAGCGCAGGCAAACGCGGAGCCGCAGGGGAGACAACGTCTCCTCTGCGGCTCCGCGTCTCTGCGTGAGACGATCTGTTGCCGTTGCCAGTCGACGGCTGGATCAGCTCGGGCCGAGCACCGTGGCGATCCGCGACTTCACCGGGATGTTCTGCGAGTCGAGGCCGGGCGTCTGCCCGTGCAGGTCGAAGTCCAGCTTCACGTGCGGCCCGAACATCAGGCAGTGCGTGGAGCCGCCGAAGTGGAACATCCCGAGCTGATCGCCCTTGGTCACGTGCTGCCCCTCGTACACCGTGATCTGGCAGGTGGAGACCTCGGCCATCCCCACCGGCATGATGCACATCAGCCCGATGGCCGGGTTGTCCGCCTCGATGAAGATCATGGCGCGCGTGGCCACCTCGGTGATGTAGCCCTGCGAGTCGTTGGGGCCCGCCGGGTCGTAGCCTTCGGACATGGCTTCCGAGTAGTACGTCCCGTCCCGCACGTACGCCTTTACCACCGTTCCGCTCACCGGGCTGTGCCAGCGGTGGTAGCTCAACGCGCTGAGGAACGCCTGGTAGATCGTCCCGCCCACGAACCGCTCCACCAGCCGGTCGTTCGCCAGCATGTGCGCCAGGGAGTACGGCTGGGCCTTGATCCAGAAGCGGGCGTGCCGATGTACGCCGTGCGCCACCTTGTACGGTGCCGACTCACAGGCGTTCGCGATCACCGCATCGTCGCCAGGCGACGCCACCGGGCGCTTGCCGTCGCGGAACTCGCGGGTGAAGAAGTCGTCCCACGAGGTATAGCCGTGGTGGGGAGCGGCGGGGTCGCACTTGAAGGTGGCGTCGAAGTCCGGCATGGCCTCCATGGCGTCCTTGCCGAACCACCCGGTGCGCGGGTCGTCGTTCAGCACGGAACACGAGTCCCTCGAGCCCAGGTACCGCGCCCACTCGCAGAGCACGTTCTTGAACTGCGCGTCGACCCGTTCGTTCAGGAAGGCCGCATTCCCGGCCTGGGTGCCCATCGACCAGTCGAGAATGGCGTTGATGGGGAAGCCCACCAGGCCCGTCTTGTTGAACTCGGGCGCCTCGGTCATGATCTGGTTGATCAGCCGCAGCATGACGTGGTAGTCCCGCACCTGCGGGCCGCCGGCGGGGTTGTGGTTGTACGGCGGCCGATGCGGGACCTGCGTGAACATCTCGTGGAAGTACATGAACACGTCCGGGTCGCGCTCGATCAGGTCCTTCAGGTCCTGCACTACGGGCAGCAGCGGCTTCGGCTGCTTCTCCGTCCGCTCGATCAGCCGCGCCAGCCAGTCCTCGAGGACCGACTGGTCCGACGGCAGCCATTCGCCTACCCGAAACGGCAACGCTTTGCTCATTGTCGCCCACTCCGGTTCCATTGTGATGGCGCGTCGTTGGGACGTCGAGATGGCGGGACGATAGCAGCGGATTCACCCCGCGGACACTCGACTTCCGCAAGGTCGGTGATGCGAAGTCCGCATGC
>DASYJZ010000835.1:0-11728 GCA_035995965.1 Longimicrobium sp.
CCGTCTGCTCGCCCTGGCGGCGCTGCCCCATCCCCACCTGCCGACCCGTCCATTCACCGGCCATGTGCCCCTCCCATCGTTCGTTTCCGGCCCGCTCCACGTCCATCCGGTTCACCACCGTCTCCACCCCGTCCACCGCGCGCGCCAGCTTCACCGCCCGCTCGCCCTCCTCCGCCGACCACACGGAGCCGGAGAGCTCGATGACCCCCTCGCCGATGCACCCCACGTCGATGCCGCGCTCCGAGAGCACGGGGTCGCGCAGGAAGGCGTCGAGCACGGCGTCCTCCAGCGCCGCCAGCGGGTCTGCTTCGTCCACGGCCCGGCGTGGCCGGCCCGATGCGAACCTGTCCGACACGCCGCGGGCGCGCTCCCGCAGCCGCGCGCCAGCCTGGCGCACGGGCTCGACCGGCACCGCCCGCGCGAGCAGCAGGCCGAGCGCGATGCCGCCGGCCGCGCCCAGCGCGAACAGCAGGGCGTTGCCGCCCCGGCCCTGGTCGTCGCCATCGTCCCTGCGTGAAGACCGCGCCATGCGCTCCCTTTCTGATCCCGTCTCGCGTGCCGGTGGTGGCTTCGCAACGGGGCGGAAGGGGTGCAAGTCGCGTTCCCGCAGGGTGATGGCCGGGGGGAGCTAGGGAGAGGTGCGGGTGGTGTCGCCGGCGCTCTCGCGGCGCCGGCGGCGCTCGGCGTCCACGCGCTCGCGGGTGGCGCGGGTGCGCTCGCGGAAGCTGCGGTCGCGCTCCACGTCGTCGGCCTGGCGGTCGATCTCGGTGCGCTGCCGGGCGGCGCTGCGCTCGGCGTCTTCGCGGTCGCGTCCGCGGTAGATGGGCGGGGCGATCTGGGTGGGGAGGCGATGCCCGGCGATCACCGGCACGCCGCCCTCGCCGATCCCCCACTCGCGCCCGCTGCGGTCCTTCACCAGCCAGTTGTGGATGCGGCGCTGGTGCGCGGCCTCTTCGGCCACGGAGTCGTTGATGGCGCCCAGGCGGGAGTTCAGGTGGTCCATGTAGCGCTCGTGCTCGGACTTCACCCGCTCGGGCACGGCCTCCGGCGTCACCACCAGCCGCCGGTCGCCGTACCCCGGCCCCAGGCGCCCGCCCGCCACGTCGCCGTTGATCGCGTTGCCGTTCCCCCCGGCCGCGGGCGCGCCGGTACCGGCCCTGGCGCCCGGGACCGCCGGCGCGCCTCCGGGGAGGCCCACGCGCGGTGCCCCGCCCACGGGGGCGGGCGGGAGACGGGTCGGGACGCGGTCGGGAAAGCGGCTCGGCGCGGCGTGGTGCGCGATCACCGAGTCGATCGCGGCCGCGGTGACCGCCTGCGCCGCGGTGAGGTCCGCCGCCCCCGCCCGCGAGCCATCGGACGGGGCGGAGGACGGCCACTGGCCCACGTCCACGTAGCTGACCCGCTCGGCCTCGGAATTCACGGCCCGCCGCGCGTCGCCGCGCTCCTTCACCTCGTCGATCCCCCACACCAGCAGCACCGCGAGCACGGCGTGCACCGCCAGCGACACCAGCACCGCCGAGCGGGTGAGCCGCGGCCCGCCGCCCGGCTTCCGGACGCGCCGAAGCGGCACCGGCTGCGGCAGGCGCGGCGGCGAAGCGGCCCTCGGGGGCGGAGCCTCGGTCACGGGCGACGGAGAGAGCGTGGCGGGGCTCATGGGGGATTCTACTCCCCCCCTCCCCTTCCGTTCCTCGGCTTATCCTGCCCTAACCGAACGGCAGCTCTCACGCCGGGACGCGGAGGAAAAGCGATCTGCGAACTCTCCGTTCCTCCGTGTCTCTGTGTGAGACGTTCCGTAAAGGCGTGGGAAAGCGCTCAGACGAGGTTGGCGACCCGCCCGGCCGCCTCGCGCAGCCGCTCCTCCGACGTGGTCAGCGCCACGCGGAAGAACCCCTCGCCCCCGGGGCCCATCGACTGCCCCGGGAGCACCGCCACCCCCTGCTCCAGCAGCAGGCGCCGCGCCCACGGCCCGCTCTCCACGCCCGCGGGGAGCGGCACCCACAGGTACATGCTGGCGGCCGGCTTCGGCAGGTCGAACCCGGCGGCGCGGAACGCCTCCCACCCCGCGTCGCGGCGGCGCTGGAAGGTGGCCACGTTCCCCGGCAGCCAGTCGTCGTGCGACTGCAGCGCCGCGATCCCGGCGTGCTGGATGCTGAGCGGCACCCCGGTGTCGGCGAAGGTCTTCACCCGCGTGACCGCCGCCACCAGCTCCGGGTTCCCCACCGCCCAGCCGATCCGCCACCCCGTCATGTTGTAGGTCTTCGACAGCGAGTGGAACTCGATCGCCACCTCCTTCGCCCCCGGCACCTCCAGGATCGAGGGGGGCTTGTAGCCGTCGTACGCGATCTCCGAGTAGGCGTTGTCGTACGCCAGGATCACGTCGTGCTCGCGGCACCACGCCACCGCGCGCTCCAGGTAGTCGAGGGGCGCGCAGGCGGCGGTGGGGTTGTTGGGATAGTTCATGTACAGGATGCGCGCGCGGCGCACCACCTCTTCCGGCAGCTCCCAGAAGGGGACCAGGAAGTCGTGCTCGGGGCGCAGCGGCACCAGGTGCGGCTCGCCGCCGGCCAGCACCGTGCCGCCCAGGTACGCCTGGTAGCCGGGATCGGGGATGATGGTGACGTCGCCCGGCTCCAGGAAGGCGAAGGGGAGGTGGTAGATCCCCTCCTTCGAGCCGATCAGCAGCGCCACCTCGCGCATGGGGTCCACCTCCAGCCCGAAGCGCCCCGCCATGAAGGCCGCGATCTCTTCGCGGAAGGGGACCAGGCCGAGCTGGAAGGGATAGCGCGAGTTGTCGAGGTCGCACACCGCCTGCTGCAGCGCCAGCACCGCGGCCGGCGGCGGCGCCAGGTCGGCGTCGCCGGTGCCGAGGTCGATCACGTCCACCCCGCGCGCGCGCAGGTCGCGCTTGATCCCGGGGACGTCGGTGAGGGGGTACGGCGGGAGCGACTGGAAGCGCCGCGCGAGCTGGGGCATGGAGGGACCGGACCGGGTCAGCTTTGGACGGGAGTGGCGGCCCCGCCCTGCGGCGGCTCCGCCAGGAGCATGCGCGCGGCGAGGAGCACCGCGCCCACGGTGATGGCCACGTCGGCCAGGTTGAACACGAACGGGAACCAGCGGATGAGGATGAAGTCCGTGACGCCGCCGTTCATCAGCCGGTCGCCCAGGTTCCCCACGGCGCCCGCCATCACCAGCACCGCGGCCAGGCGGATGAGCTCGTCCCTGGTGCGCAACGCCATGCTCGCGGCCACCGCGATCCCGGCGGCGGCCGCGGCCACCAGCAGCGGAAGGCGCACCAGCTCCGGCACGTCGCGGAGGAAGGAGAAGGCGATCCCCGGGTTGCGGTTGTGCGCCAGCCACACCCACCCCTCCACCAGCGCATGGCGCGAGTCGAGGCGCAGGTGGTTCTGCACCAGGAACTTGGTGATCCAGTCGGCGGCCACCACGGCCACCAGCGCGAGCGCCAGGCCACGGGCGCGGGTCATCTTCATGCGTCTCTCACCGGGTTCGAAATCTTCCCCACGCCGGGGATCTCCACCTCCACCACGTCGCCGGGGCGCAGCGGGCCCACGCCGGCCGGGGTGCCGGTGGCGATCACGTCCCCCGGCTCCAGCGTCATCACGCCGCTGATGTACGCGATCAGGCGGGGGATGGAGAACGCCATCTCCCCCACCCTGCCGTGCTGCCGCACCTCGCCGTTCACGCGGCAGACCACCTCGATCCGGTCGCGGTCGATGCCGTCCAGCGGGACCGCGGCGCCGAGCGGGCAGAAGGTGTCGAAGCCCTTGGCGCGCGTCCACTGCCCGTCGGTCTTCTGCAGGTCGCGCGCGGTGACGTCGTTCAGCGGCGCGATCCCCGCGACGACGTCCCACGCCTCCGCCTCGGCCACGTGCCGCGCGCGCCGGCCGATCACCAGCGCGATCTCGCCCTCGTGCTCCACCTGGGCAGACTCGGGCGGGAGGACGATCGCCTCGCCGTCGGCCAGCAGCGACGACGGCGGCTTGAGGAAGACCAGCGGCCGCTCGGGGACGTCGTTCCCCAGCTCGCGGGCGTGCTCCAGGTAGTTCCTGCCGACGCAGACGATCTTGGACGGGCGCGGAAGGTTCACGGCTCGGGCGATGGAGGGTTCGGCGGCACACAGATCCTGAACGGCGTGCTCTGGCGGCTGCACGACCACGACATGCGCATGGTGGCCACCAACGGGCACCGCCTGGGGCAGGGCGAGTGAATTCGCTGCAACAACAACACGAAGTCCGCCTGCGCGGACTACCACCTGTCGTGAATTCCGCAGCCCTGGGGCGCGCTACGGGCTCAGTCGTGGCCTCGGCCGAGCACTGGTGCTCGGTTCGCGCCGAAACAGCCGCGAGCGAAGCGAGCCAGCGTCCCTCCCCTGCAGTTCGGGGGAGGGACCGGCGCGCAGCGCCAGGGTGGGGGGCCGCGCAAAGAACCCGGAGCGGCGCGTTTGTTCCCCTACCCCGCCGCGCGGCGCTCTTGGCGCTCGCCGTAGAAGCGCAGCATGGCGTCCTTCACCGTGGCCCAGGGGCCCTTCACCAGCGTGGCGGGCGGGAGCGAGTCGACAAGGTAGCGGCCGTAGCTCTTCCTCGCGATGCGGCCGTCGAGCACCAGCACCACCCCGTGGTCGTCGTTCGAGCGGATCAGCCGGCCGAAGCCCTGCTTCAGCCGGATCGCGGCGTGGGGGAGCATGTAGCTCAGGAACGAGTTGCCGCCGGCCTGCTCGATCGCCTCGATCCGCGCCGCCGTCACCGGCTCGGTGGGCACCTTGAAGGGCAGCCGGGGGATCACCAGCCCGCGCAGCGGCTGCCCGGGGACGTCGACCCCCTCCCAGAAGCTCGTGGTCCCCAGCAGGATCCCCCGCCCCGAGGCGGCGAAGCGCTCCACCAGCTGCGCCCGCGGCCCCTCGCCGTGCACGAAGAGCGGCCAGTCGCGGTCGGCCCCGCGGCGGCGCAGCTCGGCGGCCACGTGGCGCAGCGCCCGGTAGCTGGTGAAGAGCACGAACAGCCCGCCGTCGCTGATCTGGGCGTGCGCCATCACCGCGCGCACGGTGGCCTCGTCGTGGCGGTCGTCGCGGTCGCCGGCGGGGAGCGGGAGGTCGGTGGGGACGGCGAGCAGCGACTGGCGCGGGAAGTCGAAGGGGGAGGGGTGGATCGCCTCCTCCACGTTGTGCTCGTCGGCGAAGGGGCCGGTGAGCCCCAGCCGCTGGCGCACGAAGCGGAAGTTGCCCTGCGTGGCCAGCGTGGCCGAGGTGAGGACCACCGTGGGCACCTGCTCGAAGAGCGACTCGCGCAGCACCTGCGCCAGGTCCAGCGGCGCGGCGTTCAGCGTCAGGTTGGCCTCGCGTCCTTCGCGCTCGGCCTGGCGCTCGATCCAGCGCACCACCTGCAGCTCCTCTTCGCCGGGACGCAGCGCCTGGCGCAGGCCGTCGCCGGCGGCGGCCACGCGGTTGGCGGCGCCGCGCAGCTCCACCAGCTGCGTCTCCATCTGCCGCTGCAGCTCCTCGTCCACGGAGACGCGCTCGCGCAGCAGCTCCATCGCCTCGCACAGGCTGCGCAGGTTGTCGAGCACGCCGTTCAGCGCGTCGTCGAGCCCGAGCGGCCACACCGGGTGGGCGGAGAAGGAGTCTTCCAGGCGGATGGTCTCCTCGCCCCCCGTGAACAGGTCGCCCAGGAAGGAGAAGACGCTCGCCGCGCGCTCGCGCGCCCCGTCCAGCGCGGGGAGGATGCGGCCGTCGATCACGTCCAGCGCGGAGCGGGTGACCAGGTCGTTGCGCACCGCCTTGAGCGCGATGGCGAACGACGGCATCAGCCCCTTGCCGCGGTGCTCCAGCCGGCGCAGGGTGCGGAAGAGCCCGCGGCGGCTGACGCGCGCGCCCAGGTGGCTGGTCGCCGCCTCCTCCAGGTTGTGCGCCTCGTCCAGCACCAGCCGGGTGTAGTGCGGGAGCACCGCGGGCGCGGTGTAGTTCCCCAGCGCGCGGCGCACCGCCAGGTCGGAGAAGAGCAGGTGGTGGTTGACGACCAGCACGTCGGCCGCCGAGGCCTCGCGGCGTGCGCGCTGGTAGAAGCAGTCCTCGAAGTGGGGGCAGCGGGCGCGCAGGCAGACGTCGGTCTCGCTCGCCACCTCGTCCCACACCTCGGCGCTGGGGCGGAAGGAGAGGTCCGCGAGCGAGCCGTCCTTGGTGGTCGCCAGCCAGTCGACGATCCCCGCCAGCTCCGCCTGGCGCTGCGTGTCGAAGAGCGCGGTGGAGGTGGCCTGCGCCTGCAGCGCGCGGCGGATGGAGACGTAGTTCGCGCGCCCCTTCACCAGCGCGAACTTGAAGGGCTCGCCCAGCGCCTTGCGCAGCAGCGGCAGGTCCTTGTCGACCAGCTGCTCCTGCAGGTTGATGGTGTTGGTGGAGACGACGGTGCGCTCCCGGTTCTGCACCGCCCAGCGGATGGCGGGGAGGAGGTACGCGATCGACTTCCCCGTCCCCGTCCCCGCCTCGGCGATCCCCACGCCGCCGTGGTTGTACAGCTCGGCGATCATGCGGGCGAAGGCGCGCTGCTGCGGGCGGTCCTCGTAGCGCGGATGGCGCAGCGCGAGCGGCCCCGCCGGCCCCAGCGCGTCGGCGACCTCGTCCGCGTCGATCGGCTGGTTCTCGCCGGACTGCGGCGGCTCCAGCACCACGTAGAGCTCGCCCGCGTCGTTGTCGGTGATGGCGAAGCCGAGCCCCTGCTCGAAGAGCTGCGCCGCCACCCGCAGGTCCGCCTCCGACGGCTCCAGCACGCCGGACGGGTGGTTGTGCACCAGCAGCCCGCCGCGCTCGATCTCCTTCTCGCGGATGAGCGCGAGCACGGCGCCGGCGTGGCCGCGGGCGAGGGTGCGCGGGTCCTCCACCACCCCGCCCTCGCCGACCTTGCAGACGAAGCACACCTCGTTGCCGCGCACCCGCGCGATCTCGCGGCGGATGCGCTCGGCCGCCGCGGGTGCGAGGAAGAGGTCTACGGCTGTGCGGGGAGATGCGGAGGACTTCATGGGCAGAAAGGTACAACGAACGCGGCGTGCGCCCAACCCGCCCCGCTCACGGTCCGCGCGCTCGCCGGAGCCTCGGCCCCCGCCGAACGGTCGGGGCGCTACCGGCGGGCCGCCTTCGCGCGGTAGAACGCGTCCACGAAGCGCCGCGCCGCCTCCTCCGGCACGCCCTCGAAGACGAAGCTGCCGCGCCGGTCCGAGGGCTCTGCGCGCCGGGACCGGCCGCGCAGCAGCAGGGTGAGCGAGCCGTCGCCGTAGCGCGCTTCGCGAACGTCCTCCAGGGCGAACGCCATCCGCATCCCCCGCATGCCGCCGTCCACGCTGGCCCAGAAGACGAAGTCGCGGTAGTTGCTCACCCGGTCACCCTGCGACGCGGCGACGTCGTTCTCGATGTTGCGCACGCCCCGCTCGGTGAACGCGAACACGACCTGTTCGCGGGTGAGCTCCAGCCGGGTCGCCGAGTCGCGGCTGACGAGCTCCGCGATGACCTCCTGCTGGGCGGCGAGGGCGGGCGGCGCCGCGGCGAGGGCGACGGCGAGACAGAGGACGAGGCGCTGGCCGTGCATGGTCGGGCTCCGGTAGGGGGCGGGAGGGACTCCATCTCTTTCGGATGCGCAGCGTGGGCCGATGGTTTGAATCCGGGCGCGCAGCCCGGCCGAGCCGTCGACGCTCAGCCGATCGCCTCCGCCGGGTCCGCCATCTCCAGCGCCTCCAGCAGCAGCTCGGCGTCGTCGCCCGCCACCGCCTCCAGCTCCACGAAGCCGACGCGCACCGGCTCCGCCTCGTCCTCCGGGCACCGGAAGCGCGCGGCGTAGATGCCGCGCTCGGTGGGCGCGGGGTGGCCGTAGAGGACCTCGACCAGCCAGCTTCGGCCGCGCGGGTCCTGGAAGATCGCTCTGTCCTTCATCGCCTGTGTTCTACCCGAGAGAGGATCAACATAGGGCGTCGGCCAAGCCGGCGCATGGAGTTGATTCGTCGCACAATCGTGGCTACGTTGGTAGACACACTATGAAGGAGGAGGCGATGAAGTTCATCAGCGTGCGCGATCTGCGGAACCAGAGCGGTACGATCCAGCGGGCTCTCGCCGAGGAGAACATCACCGTCACCTCCAACGGTAAGCCTTTCGCGCTCATGGTCGGAATACCGGAGGGTGATGATCCGGCCGAGCTCGAACGCCTCATCCGCAAGGCCCGAGCGGAGTGGGCGCTGTCGCGCATCCGCAGCCGCGCTCGGCAATACGGCTTAGACCGGCTGACGATGGACGAAATCGACGCCGAAATCCAGGCTGCGCGCGCGGAACGGGCCCGGTGAGGGTCGTCCTCGACACGAACGTCCTCGTCTCGGCACTTCTCAACCCGCACGGTACGCCGGCGAAGGTCGTCAACCTGGTGCTTTCTGGCGCGGTGACCGCGCTGTTCGACGATCGTATTCTCGCCGAGTATGAGGACGTTCTCACCCGGCCAAGGCTGCGCATCACTCCACTCGAAGCTGCTTTCCTGCTGGAGTTCATCGAAACCGAAGGCGTGCTCGTTTCCGCCCCGCCGCTGTTGCTCGACCTGCCCGATCCGGACGACTTGCCGTTCGTCGAAGTAGCAGCGGGTGCGGTTGCTGACGCACTCGTCACCGGGAATACACGCCACTTCACTCCCGCCGCCGCAGCCATCGGCCGGCCGATCCTCTCCCCGGCCGAGTTCATCGACCTCTGGCGTACCCGCTCGGCCTGACGGTGGGGACGGGGCACATGGATTGCCCGCACTTGGAGCGAGCATCCACCTGACGGGAGGAACGGGATGAAGCTGGAGCGCGGATGAAGCAGCCGTTCGGGCGGCTCCTCGTGGGGCGGACGCTGGCGGGGCGGTACGAATTGGCGGAGGCGATCGGCGCGGGGGGGATGAGCGTCGTCTATCGCGGCAGCGACCGCGTGCTCGGCCGGCCCGTGGCGGTGAAGGTGGTCGCGCTCCCCGCGGAGTCCGACGAGGTGCGCGAGAACCTGCGCGAGCGCTTCCGGCGCGAGGCGGGGTCGGCCGCGCGCATCGCCCATCATCCCAACGTGGTGCAGGTCTACGACTACGGCACCGACGCCGAGCTGGACCTGGACTTCATCGTGATGGAGCTGCTGCGCGGGCGCGACCTGAAGGAGGCGCTGAAGCAGGGCCGCATCCCCCGCGGCCAGGCGCTGCGCATCCTCCGCGAGACGGCGCGCGGGCTGGCGGCCGGGCACGAGGAGGGGCTCGTGCACCGCGACGTGAAGCCCGCCAACGTCTTCCTGCTGGGCCAGAACGGGCGCGTGGACTACGTGCGCATCCTCGACTTCGGCATCGCCAAGCCGATGGAGCCGGGCGACCACGAGTCGCTCACCCTCACCGGCATCGGCCAGCTTCCGCACTCCCCCGCCTACGCCTCGCCCGAGCAGCTCGACCCCGACGCGCCCGTCACCCCCGCGAGCGACGTCTACCAGCTCGGGCTGATCGGCTACGAGCTGCTCACCGGCGAACGGCCCTACGCCGATCCCGAGCGCCAGCGCATCCGCGGCGGCGAGGAGGTGGCGCCGCCCGAGTCCGCCGCCTGGACCGCCGTGGAGCCGCCGTTGCGCGCGGTGATCGCCCGCGCGCTCCGCCGCGAACCCGCCGTCCGCTATCCCGATGCCGGCGCCTTCGCCGACGCCCTGGACGAGGCGGCACGCGGCAACGCGCCGGACGACGACGATGCCACGGTCTTCGTCGCCGCGCCGGCTCCGGCCGCGGTGCCCGACGCCGCCGCCTCCGTGCCGCCGGCCCTTCCGCCCGATCCGCCGCTCCCCGTGGAGCCGGTCTCGGCGGAGCCGCTCTCGCTGCCGTCGCCCGTCGTCCCCGCGCGCCGCTTCAAGCCGGCGGCGTGGGGGATCCCGGTGGTGCTCCTGCTGCTGGCGCTGGCCGTCTGGGCGACGCGGCGGCACCCGGCGGCGGCTCCGGGCGCGGTGGCGGCCGATACCAGCGCACTCGCCAACCTGCACGACGAGTTCCTGCGCCTGGAGGGCGAGGTCGCGGGCGGCGAGACGGACTCCGTGCCGGGCGACACGGTGGCCGCGCCGGACACGACGGCGTCGGTGCAGGAGACCGAGGGTGCGGAGCGGCAGACGGCGGCGGCGGTGCAGGCGTCGGTGCTCGACATGCACGCCGCCTGGTCCGCCGGCGACCTGGACCGGGTGATGCGCCACTACGCGGACCGGGTGGACTACTACGGCGTCGAGGGCGCGTCGAAGTCGTTCGTCCGCCGCAACATCGCGAAGACGATCGAGCGCTACGACCGCCGCCTCATCACCATCAACGGCCAGGCGACGATGTTCGTGCGCCCCGACCTGGCGCGGGTGCTGGTGACCAAGGACTGGGATTTCTCCGGCCGCCGCGAGCGCTGGACCGGCTCCATGCGCCAGGAGCTGATGCTTCGGCAGCAGGGCGGCGAGTGGGTGATCGTGTCGGAGAAGACCAACCAGGTGTTCCGGGACAACCGCTCGCGATCGTAGCGCGCTTCGGAGAGTCGGATGCTGGGAGCGCCGTTGGTGTCCGCGAAGGCGGACTGCGTGCCGTTGTAGCCGCGAGCTTGCTCGCACATCCCTTCGAAATTTACCGCGCTCCCGCGTGGCCCTACCGGTTCTCGGGCGTAGTGTCCTCGGGCGCGGAGGAGGGCGGGGGGAGGATGCCGGTGACCAGGTTGTACAGCCTGCGGCGGACCATGCGGATGCGGTTCTCCGCCCTCGGCAGGTAGGTGCGGTTGGTCAGCAGCACCACCCAGATCCCACGCTCCGGATCGATCCACATCGAGGTGCCCGTGTAGCCGGTGTGGCCGTAGGCGCACGGCGTCTTGCACGGCTTTTCGTCCGGCACCGTCCCCTCGCGGCAGAAGACCTCGAAGCCCAGGCCGCGCGTCCCCGCATGTGGCTGCGGCTGGCGGAACTGGCGCAGCGTCGCCTCCTTCACGATGCGCACGCCGCCCAGCTCCCCGCCGTTCGCCAGCATCGCCGCGAAGCGCCCCATGTCGTGCGCGGTGGAGAAGAGCCCCGCGTTGCCGGTGATCCCCCCCAGGTCGCGCGAGAACGGGTCGTTCGTCTTCCCCGCGAAGGGGGTGCCGTCTTCGAGCGTCAGCGTGGGCGCGCACACCGGGCAGCCGATCCCCGGCTCGAAGCGCGTGTGCGCCATCCCCAGCGGCCCCCACACCCGCGCGCGCAGGAAGGCCGGGAGCGGCTCGCCCGCCGCGTTGGCGGCGGCCAGCCCCAGCAGCACGAAGCCAACATCGGAGTACAGCACCTCCGCGCCGGGGTCGTCGACCAGGTCCACGCTCGCGACCACGCGGTAGAGCCGGTCGCCGGCGCTCCCGAAGTCGCGGATGGGCATGGCCGCGGGGAGGCCGCCGGTGTGGGTGAGCACCTGGCGCACGGTCACCTTCTCCCGCCCGCGGCCGGTGAAGTGCGGCAGCCAGCGGGAGATGGGATCGTCCAGCCGCATCTTCCCGTCGTCCACCAGCAGCATCACCGCCGTGGTGGTGGCGACCGCCTTGGTGAGCGAGGCGAGGTCGTAGAGGGTCTCGTCGGCGTCCACCGGCGGGGCTAGGCGCCCCCAGCGCGTGCGCCCGACGCCGACCTCCAGCAGCGTGCTGCCGCCGACCCCCACCGCCAGCGCGCCGCCCGGGAAGCCGCCGCGCCCCACCTCGTCGAAAACCACCTGTTGCG
>DASYJZ010000836.1:0-11004 GCA_035995965.1 Longimicrobium sp.
CGTCCACGCGATCTTGCCCGCCAGCGTGAACACCGTCGAATCGCCGCTGGAGCTCACCAGCGCGAAGCGGTCGGAGGCGCGCGTGAGCGTGTTGAACTCGCTCGGCGGCGAGACGTAGGTGCACGCCCCGCTGCTTCCGCACGATCCCGGCGCCGCGAAGAATACCGCGCCGCCGGCTCCATCCACCAGGGTCACGCCGGTGGGATCCATGCTTCCGGAGGGAAGGATCACCTTCTGCTCGCCCACGAGGCTCCACCCCGCCCCGAAGCGCGAGCCCGCCTCGTTGATCACGATCACGCGGACCCCGAGCGTGTCTACCTGCAAGGAGGTGCCGTAGTCGCGCGTCACCTCGGCCGTGAACCGGTAGGTTCCCGTGGCGTACGAGGTGGCGTCGAACCAGGCGGAGACGCGGTTGGTGCCTGGCGCGCCCGCGTAGTACACCGAGGTCTGCCCGGTGCCGAGCAGCGGCATCGCGGCACCGGCGCCGTTGATCAGGCGCAACCCGATCTTCCCCGGCACGGTCCCGGAGCCAACCGCCACATCCAGCTCCACCATCCCGCGCGGAGTGGCGTGGGCGCTGGAGTAGGCCAGTGAGATCGTGTGGGCATCGTCGAGGCTGATGTACGCCGGGGCGGTGTACGAAAGCGACGCATCGAAGCACCCGACCGCGCAGAGCCCGGGACGGCGCACCCGGTCTTCGCCGACGCGGGAAAGCGGCGAGATGGGGGCGGGCGGCGTGTAGGTGTACGTGGCCCGCACCGTGTCGGAGACGTTCCCCGCCGAGTCCCGCACCGCCGCCTTGAACGCGTTCCCGCCCGATTGCAGGGTGAGCGTGGCCTGCGAAGACGCCGCCGAGTAGCAGCTGCCACTCGACGTGCCCGCCTGGGTGGCCGGGGTGACCGGGGACCCGTTCAGCCAGAACTGGGGCGAGGTAAGGTTCAGCTTGTAGTCGTCGCACCAGTTCACGCCCACGGCCAGCGAAGGCGTGGTCGCCGTCATGCTCCCCGGAGCGGCCTGCCCGGTCGGCTTCACCGGATCGGACGCCGTATACGTGTACGTCCTGCTCTCGGTAGCGCAGGACTCGGGAACATTGGTCTCACACGCCTGCACCTGGAGCGTGTTGTTCCCGGCCACCAAGGTGAGGTTGAGCGTCAGCACGTGGTGGATTGAGCACGACGCGTCTCCCTGAGTCCAGCTCGGGTTGGAGAGCTGGGTACCGTTCAGCCAGACGCGCGTGGACGCGTCGCGAATCGACCAGTCGTCGCAGAGGTCCACCAGCACCTGCTGGCTTGCGCCGTAAAAGGTGCGCGCGTCAGGCCGAAACGTGATGCTGGGTGTTTGCGCGAGCGCCGCGGGAGCAACGCCCGCCAGCAGCAGCGTCTGCCAGATCGTTCTGACCAGCCGTCGCCGTACAGTCATGGTCGTTCTCCGGACAACCAAGGGGATGGGTGCGAACGAACGCACAGAACGACACCGCCAACCGAGACCTCTCGGTCTGGGACGACGAACACTTGGCGTGATCGGGTCGATGCAGCCGGACTCTGCACGGGCTCACGTTTTGGAATGCGTACTGGCGAGGAAAAACAGACAATTCATAATTCGCCCCGTCTGCCTTCGCAAGATTCGGCGTATGGTGAGCGGACCACTGTGTCGAGCAGGTCGGCGTGATGGTCAGCCGGTAGCCGACCGAGGGTCAGGCCCAGGGGCAGCGCCGGCGAGGACGGACAGGGGAAGCGGCGGGGCCCCCTCCGAAGGGCAGGGTGGTCCGCGAGCGTGGGACGCGACCCGCCCTCAGCTTCAGAGCAGGCCGCGGCGCTTGACGTCGAGGTAGCGGTTGACCACGTCGGGAACTGCGTCGGTGGGGCGCGAGTCGGCCACCAGCACGCCGCTGCGCTGCATCTGGGTGAGCGCGGCGGCGCGGGCCTGCAGCAGCTCCTCGGCGGCGGCGCGGCGGTAGACGTCGGCCGGGGTCTTCGCGGCGAGCTGCGCGGTCGCCTCGAGATCCGGGTTGCGCAGGGCGACCACGATGGGGAGGTGACGCGACGCCGCCTTTCCCAAGTGCGCCACCAGCGCGGACGAGGCCTGCGCGTCGATGATGTCGGTGAAGGCCACCAGCAGCGAGCGCCGCCGGAGCTGCTTGGCGAGATACGTGAACGCGGCCGGGTAGTTGGGCTCGGCGATGCGGGCGTGCACCGCGCCCAGCGCCTCGGCGAGCGTGCTGATGCTGTGGCGCGACGGGGGGATGTACTGCTGCACCCGGTCGGCGAAGACCAGCAGCCCCACCAGGTCGCCGTGCAGCGAGGCCACGTCGGCCAGGAGCAGCGCGGCGGTGAGCGCGTAGTCGATGCGCTCGCGGTCGCCCACCTTCTCCGTCATCAGGCGGCCCGCGTCGATCAGCAGCACCACGTTCTGGCGGCGCTCGGCCTCGTACTGGCGCACGATGAGCTTGGAGCGGTGCGCCGTCGCCTTCCAGTCGATGATGCGCGGGTCGTCGCCGCGCACGTACTCGCGCAGCGACTCGAAGCTGCCGCCCTGGCCGCGCTGGCGCACCGGACGGAAGCCGGCCTCGCGCAGGCGGTTGTGCAGCCCCAGCAGCCGGTAGCGCCGCACCTCGAGCACTCCCGGGAGCACCCGCAGCGGGTCCGCCCGGTAGACCCGCCGCTGCCGCCACGCCAGCCCCAGCGGCCCCAGCACGCGCACGTGCACGTCGCCGTACTCGGCGTCGCCACGGCGCTCCGCGCGCACCGGGAACTCAAGCCGCGTCTCGCGCCCCGGCGGGATCACCGCCTCCAGCACGTCGGGCCCCTCGCGCACCAGGATCTCGGGGAGGTCGTCGGTGACGCGGACGCGCGCCGTGAGCGTCCCCCGGTTCTCCAGCACCAGCGTGTCCCTGGCGGTGGCGCCGAGGGAGATGCGCAGGGGCGCGCGGCGCTCCACCCCCAGCGTCACCACCGGCGCCCAGAGCGCGTCCGCGACGAAGGCGAGGAGGAGGACGAGGTCGACGGCCGCCGCCGCCCACCCGCTCACCAGGAAGAGCGCGGAGGCGGCGGCGATGGCGTACAGGAACCGCCTCGACGGGAGCGCGTTCATGATCCGCGCTTCACGCCCGAGCCATCACGCACCCTCCGCGTCTCTGCGTCTCCGCGTGAGATGAAGCTGAGGCGGGGAATGCGCGTCATCGTCGGCCCGTCACCGCGGCGCGGGGAGCGTCTGCAGCAGCCCGCGCAGGCGATCGTCCACCCGCTGCCCCTCGACCTCGGCCTCGGGGGTGAGGAGGACGCGGTGGCGGAGCACGGGGAGCGCCAGCGACTTCACGTCGTCCGGCGTCACGAAGTCGCGCCCGGAGAGGAGCGCCTCGGCGCGCGAGGCCAGGAAGAGCGCCACCCCCGCGCGCGGGCTGGCCCCGAGCGCGAAGCTCGGCTCCTCGCGGGTGGAGCGCACGATGCGGGTGACGTAGTCGCGCACCGTGGGCTCCACGTGCACCGCCGCGGCCGCCTGGCGCAGGCCCACCACGTCGCCGGCGGCGAGGATGGGGCGAACGCCGTAGCTCTCCGCGCGGTCGGCGCTGAAGCCCGCGGCGTAGCGGTCGAGGATGGCGCGCTCGGCGTCCGCGGCCGGGTAGTCGATCACGATCTTCAGCAGGAAGCGGTCGAGCTGCGCCTCGGGGAGCGGGTAGGTGCCTTCGTACTCCACCGGGTTCTGCGAGGCGAACACGGTGAAGCCGGCCGGGAGCGGGCGCGTGACCCCGTCCACCGTCACCTGCCGCTCCTGCATCGCCTCCAGCAGCGCGGCCTGCGTCTTGGCCGGGGCCCGGTTGATCTCGTCGGCCAGCAGCAGGTCGGCGAAGATGGGGCCGGGGTGGTAGACGAACTCCTTCTTCGTCTCGTCCAGGATGTTGACACCGGTGAGGTCGGTCGGCATCAGGTCGGGGGTGAACTGCACCCGCCCGAAGCGCAGGTCCATCGCCAGCGAGAGCGAGCGGATGGCCAGCGTCTTGGCGGTGCCGGGGACGCCCTCGAGCAGGGCGTGGCCGCCGGCGAGCAGCGCCACCATCATCTGGCGCAGCATCACCTCCTGCCCCAGCACCACGGTGCCCAGGATGTCCAGCACCTCGTGCGCGCGCTCGGCGCCCACGGGCGGCGGTGTAAGGGTGCTCACGTTTTGACGACCTCTTCCAGGTAGCGGTCCACGTCGCGCGAGAGCGCCACCAGGTCGGCGCCCCCACCTTTCTTCCACTCGGCCTCCAGCGCCCGCGCCGCGTCGCCCGCGGTGGGGTGCGCCACCAGCCGCTGCAGCAGCTCGCCCTCGGCCTTCGTCTCGCGCGGCACGCGCCGCCCCAGCCGCCGCGCCAGCCCCGCCATCAGCAGCCGCCGCGCGGTCGCCGCCGCGCGCGCCTGCCGGTACGCCCCCGCCAGCGCCTCCACGTGCTCCAGCGGCGAGCGGCGGCGCGACGGAGGCGGCGGCAGCGGCGCTCCGAAGCGCCGGCCGAAGAGGAGGAGCAGCCCCAGCAGCGCCACCGTCACCTGCAGCGCCGCGTGCCCGGCCGCCTGCCGGGCCAGGAAGCGCGTCGCGCCCGCCAGGGTGCCGCCGCCCTCGCTGAAGCCGTGGTGGTACTCGTCGAACCAGAGCGTGCCGCCCTTCGCCGCGTCCGCCGCGGTGCGCGCGAAGAGGATGGCGGCGCGGCTGTCCTTCAGCGTGTGGTTGACCAGGGGATAAGCGTCGGACCAGGCGATCACCCGTCCCTTGCCGAACCTGAAGTCCAGGACCACCGGGACGCTCCCCGCGCTGGCCAGCACGGTCGCGTGGTTCAGCGACGCGGACGCGGGCTCGAAACCGCGGCGGAAGCCGTCCACCACGCCCACGCCCTGCGTGAGCGGCCCTGCCGCCACCGTCGCGGCGCGCCCCCGGTCCAGCAGCTCGGCGTAGCCCGTGTCCCGCGCCAGCGTGTGCAGCTTGAGCCGCAGCGAGTCCAGGGTGGGGTCGCCCCGGCGCGCGGCGTAGATGAGCGTGCCGCCGCCGCGCACCCACTCGGCCAGCGCGTGCACCTCGCCGGGGGAGGGGGGCTCGGAGGGGGAGAGGACGGCGAGCGGCCCGTGCAGCGGACCCGCATCGGCGAAGGGCTCCAGCCGCCGGGCGAGGGGCTGCTTGAGCTCCTGCAGCACCTGGCGGAGCGCGCTGGCGCCGAGCGGCGCGCTCACGAAGGTGGAGGGGCGCGGGTCGTTCCCCACGTCGCGCCGGCGCGAGCCGGCCAGCACCGCGAGGAGCACGATGAGCCCGATCAGCGCGGCCAGGATCCAGGTGTCGCGGCGGCTACGCACCGGCGCCTCCCTCGGCCGCGGCCACGCGCATCCGCTCCCACCCGTCCGCGTCCAGCCCGCGCCCGCCGAACGCCACCGGCTCGAAGAGGCGCAGGAACCCCGTCAGCGCGCGCGCGGCGTCGGGGTGGGGGCGCGCCTCGCGGCGGTAGTCGCCGGGGGTCTTGGAGGGGTCGAAGCGCACCGCGCCGCGCCCGTCCAGCCGCAGCAGCAGCGCCTGGTAGAGCGCGGCCGAGGCCTCGCGCAGCCGCCCCGCCGCCGCCAGCCGCGCGGCCTCGGCCTCCCAGCCGGCCGCGGTGCGCGGGCCCGCCTTCGCCGCCTTCCCCGCCCCGCCGGCGGCCTCGGGTTCGGCGCGGCGGGCAGCCTGCACGGTGGTCCAGACCAGGTGCGCCAGCAGCGCCAGCGCCGCGATCGCGAGCCAGCCCACCACCAGCCAGAAGATCCAGGGGTGCGAGTGCCGCAGCTCGGAGAAGGAGCCGAGCTTGTCGCTCAGCCAGCCGAGCGCCTCGGCGAGCTTGCGGTTGATCCACTCGCGCAGGCCGTGGCGCTCGGCGTACTCGGGACGGGCGTAGACGCGCGCCACCGCCTGCTGCACCTCGGCGGCGCTGGGGATGCGGTCGGCCACGGGCTACCCTCCCGGCGCGCGGGCGCGCGCAACGCGGCCGGGTGCGGCCGGACGGTGGGGGGCGGCGTACGGGCTCACGGGCGAGGCTGCGAAGGGCCGGGGGGCGGGCTCGAAAGGGGCGGCGCGGCACCACTCGGGGTGGGCGCCGCGCGGGGGCCGGAAGGTACGCGGGCGCCCGGAGCGTGTCAATTCGTCCGCAGGCGCAAAACGGCCGGCGCCGCGGCGGGCGCCGGCCGTCTCATGGGGCGGCGGGCGCGAGCATCAGCCCCAGCCGGGCGCCGCGGGGACCGGGGCGGGCGCGGCGGGGAGCGACTCGGCCATCATCTGCACGTCGAGCGCCTCGGTGCGCACGCGGCGGTCGTAGTAGAGGAGCACCAGCGCGCCCGCGGAGAAGGGCACCGTGATCGTCTGCGTGACCTGCGCGAGCACCTGCCCGACCGCCTGCAGCGCCATCATCTTCGAGGGGTCGCCGTGGGCGAGGACCACGGCGCCAATGGAGGCGAACATGCTCACCGCGCCACCGGGGAGGGCGGCGATCAGGTAGGCGATGAACATCACCAGGAACACCTCGCCCCAGGCGCCCTTGATCAGCTCCCAGGAGCGGCTGATCGCCTGGACTGGGCCGCGGCGCTCCAGCACCACCGCGGGGGCCACGGCAAAGGCGGCGATCCACACGAACACCGCGCCGATGATGAAGGCGATCAGCCCGAAGAAGGAGAGGATGGCCACCAGGACGTACGCCCAGAACAGCGGGAGCGCCCGGGCGAGACCGCGGCGGAGCGCCTCGCCGGTGGTGACCGGCGACCCGGTGTACGCGCGCGCCACCTGGAAGGTGACGCTGGCGAACCCGGTGACGGTCCCGAACAGCGCGAAGGGCAGCAGCACCAGCACCACGGCCAGCCTCGCCCCCGACGGGCCGTTCCCGGCGGCCAGGGACGCGTAGAACCCGGAGTACAGCGCCACGAACGCGATCATCGGGAGCTGCGGGATCAGCGCCGTCAGGAACAGGGACGCGAACTGGCGGCGGTAGATGGTGAAGGCGCCGTCCAGAACCTCTCCCAGGGAGAGAGGCCGTAGCTGAGAAAAGGACATCTCTGGATACCGGGTCACGGGATGCAAAGGGGCGGGGGGACCCGCCGGAAGGGTGACTTCCAAGTTAGGCAGGAATCGCGACTTGCGTCAAGCGTTCACCGGTCGGGCGCGCCTCGGCTGGCGTTCGGTCACACGGAGACGCGGAGGAACCGAGAGGCGCGGAAACGACGGTGATTCGCGGCCTGCTCCTTCGATCCGCGGCTCGTGGTGTAGAAGGAGCGCGGGCGCGGTGAATTGCCGGCTTCTCCGCGCAGGGGTTAGATTTACGTGGTTCCATCTCCCGAAACGCAGTGACGAGCATGCAGATCGCACGCAGGCAGACGGTCACCACCTGGATGGGAGACGTTCCCGTGGGGAGCGCGCACCCGGTGGTGGTGCAGTCGATGACCAATACCGACACCGCCGACGTAGAGGGCACCGTACGCCAGGTCGCCGCGCTCTGGCGCGCGGGGAGTCAGATCGTGCGCGTGACCGTCAACAACGACGAGGCCGCGCGCGCGGTGCCCTACGTCGTGGAGCTGCTGGCCGGGCGCGGCGTGCACGTGCCCATCGTCGGTGACTTCCACTACAACGGGCACCTGCTGCTGGCGAAGTACCCCGACTGCGCGGCGGCGCTCGCCAAGTACCGCATCAACCCCGGCAACGTGGGGGCGAAGCGGCACGACGAGAACTTCGCGGCGATCATCGAGAAGGCGCTCGTGTACGGCAAGCCGGTGCGCATCGGGGTGAACTGGGGCTCGCTGGACCAGGCGCTGCTCACCGAGATGATGGACGACAACGCGCGCCTCCCCGGCCACGAGTGGCGCGACGCCAGGGAGGTGATGATGAGGGCGATGGTGGAGAGCGCCATGCGCTCCGCCGCCATGGCCGAGCGGCTCGGGCTCCCGCACGACCGCATCGTCCTCTCCGCCAAGGTGAGCGGGGTGCAGGACCTGGTCGCCGTCTACGGGATGCTGGCGCCGCTCTCCGACTACCCGCTCCACCTCGGGCTCACCGAGGCGGGGATGGGGACGAAGGGCGTCGTGGCCTCCACCGCGGGGCTCTCCCTCCTGCTGCAGCAGGGGATCGGCGACACCATCCGCGTGTCGCTGACGCCCAGGCCGGGGGGCGACCGTACCGAGGAGGTGCTCGTGGCGCAGCAGATCCTCCAGTCGCTGGAGATCCGCTCGTTCACGCCACAGGTCACGAGCTGCCCCGGGTGCGGGCGCACCACGTCCACCTACTTCCAGAAGCTGGCGGAGGACATCCAGGGGTACCTGCGCGACCAGATGCCGCTCTGGCGCGAGTCGCACCCGGGGGTGGAGGAGCTGAAGGTGGCGGTGATGGGGTGCGTGGTGAACGGCCCCGGCGAATCGAAGCACGCCAACCTGGGCATCTCCCTCCCCGGCACCTTCGAGGAGCCCAAGGCCCCCGTCTACGTCGACGGCGAGCACACCGTCACCCTGCGCGGCGACCACATCGCCGAGGAGTTCATGCGCATCCTCGACGACTACGTGGACAGCCACTACCCCGCGCGGGAGACGGCGGCGGTGTCCGCGGCTGGGGTCTGATCGCCGCGGCCGAAGCAGCGGCTCACCGGCGGCGGCTGGACGAGGTGAACCGGCCTGTGAATGGCCGGCCGTGAGCATCGCTCCCGGCCGGCCATCTTTACGACCGCTCGCGGCGCGGCGGCGGGCGCATTCGCAGAAGACCCCATCCCACGAGTATCCCCACGACCGTCAAGGCGAGCAGGAGCCACTTGGTCCACGAGAAGACCAGCAGGGCGGCCGCGACGGCGACGGGCCGACCCGGGTAGGCGTTCCGCAGCGTGACGATGCACGCGTTCTCCGCGAAGTCGCAGAGCATCGCCGCGACCGGGAGCCAACGGAGGATGCGGAGGGCGGCCGGCGCACCGAGGCGGTCGAGGTAGAAGCGGGCCGCGCGGAAGAGCGCCCAGCCGTAGGTGAGCGGGATCAGGGTGTCGAGCGTGAGCACCCCGATCCGGTGCTGGCCCCGGCCGGCGGGGCCGAGCGAAGCCACCGCGGCGAAAAGGGAGTCGGCCGTGCGGAACCAGGGCGGCTCCAGCGGCTTTCCGGCGGCGGGATGCCACACCCGCCCGAGGACGCCGAGCCCCACGAACACCGCCGCCGCGAGCAGGAGCCCGGCCCACACCCACCACTCCTCGCGGGCGCCGGGCGCGGACGCAGGTGCTGGCGGCTCAGCTCGGGCTGGACGATTCACGCGGGGCATGACGGACCATCTCCGGGGGATGGCTCTGGCGTGTGTGCCGTTACTGCGGCGGTAGGTCCGGCGGGGCCGGCTCCACGACGTAGACACCCGCCGCCGTCAGGGTGACGGTGAAGAGCGCGTCGTAGCCTTCGGCCCACCGCGGCTCCTCCAGGCGCTTGTAGGTGCCCAGCAGGCCGGGGACGGGAATCGCGGCCTTGTCGGTGCGCTGCCGGTTGCGGGCGATGGCCTCCCGCGTCGTCGCGCGGAAGAAGTAGCCGATGACCCGAAACTCCGCGGCGCGGGCGGGGTGGATGTACCGTGCGCGGTCGGCGGCGAGCGGGTTGGTGTTGTCCACCACGAACGGCTGCCTCGCGAGCAGGCAGGCCTCCAGCAGCAGGCTCTCGCGGCGCCGCGTCTTCAGCATGTCCATGCTGATGCGGACGTGCGTCTCGAAGAAGCGCTCGCGGTAGAAGGTGCTCTTCCCCGCCGCCTGCACGCCGCAGAAGACCACCGTCTCCGGCCTCCACGCCCCATCCGCTGCCGCCATCGCTCGCCTGCTAGGGCTAGGAGTCATATGAGTCCGAGATCTTCACGCTACATCGGGCAGGACAAAAAACGTCTCACGCAGAGCCGAGAAGACGATGGGAAAGAACAGCATGCCGACTCTGGGCTATCCACCCGATGCTGGCCTTTACGCGCCGATTTCCTCTACCACGCTCACCACTTGATTGGCTAGCGCGTCAAGCGTTGTGGTGAATGTCCGTTGGCTTTCCTCCATAGCGCGCTCAGCCCGTCCGTATGCTGCGTCAATTTGGGCTTTTTGTTGTTCTTCGGTGAGATTCGGAATTCGCTGAATTCTTTCCATGGCTGCAGAGTACGTTTCCAGAAATCCAATATGGGAACTCTCCATTATCCTGTTTAGGCTATGTAGCATTTCGGAGAATGTTGCGATCACAAAGCCAGCACCACGTATCTTTAGGTCGCCTTTATGAATGTCGATGTATGTCTTTATAGCGTCACCCAGCCCATCAATCAATTCCTTTCGTGCCCTGACCGCACTTGTCTTCGCCTCGTTTATCGCGCGCGCACGTTCCCGTTCGGGCCGTAGAAAAATCCGCGCTAACACTCCGGGTTGCAGATCGTCTCCGAGACTCCCCCGAGCGTCATCAATTCTCCGGAAGATTTCCTCTGGAGTGATACGGGTGGGTATCCCCGACCGATCGCTAGTTGTCGGGAACTTGGCTCCGTGCTCCGTCATTTGAAACCTCCTCCTGAGGGTGGTGAACTGTGGCTCGGGCAATCTCCTCAAAGACCATCATAAGCGTATCCTTCGCCCCGGACTCCAATGCGGAGGTTCTAATTTCTTCCCGCAGTACCAGACTCTCCTCAACGTTCGAGATTTCGCGCTCGTTCTCGAGGTGGAAAATACTCGTTGCGATAGCGAGATCTTGGGACGACCTTTTCGCCGTGAAGTATGCAACGATACTGGGCTGCAATGAACGCGCAAATTGCTGATGGCTACCAGGGGGAAGCCGCGTCCCAACTTCGATGGCGCGAGTCAGGTCGAAGCTAGTTGACGAAGGAGTGGAAAGTTCTGACCCGTTCCGATTTGAGAATACAAAGGCGGCACCAATAACAGCTATCGGAAAGAGCAGAGCAACAAACAGGGCGAAGAGAGAGTCTGCGGAAAAGAACTTTGAAACAATAAAGTCGAACTCGCCTGTCTCGTTCTGTATTCGCCTGGATGGCGCGACCACGGTGGGA
>DASYJZ010000837.1:0-6396 GCA_035995965.1 Longimicrobium sp.
CGCGCGGCCGAGGACTGGCTCCGCGCGGCGCTGCGGGCGGCCGATCCGGCCACGGGACTGATCCCCCACGAGGCCGGGTCTCCCGTTCCACGCGGCTCCTCGACCGCGCTGATGATCCGCTTCGAGCGAGAGATCGACCCCGCGGTGGCGGCGGCGCAGTACGCCATCTTCGAGCGGGTGTTCGCGACGCGCTTCGCCGGCGTGCTCCCCGCGGTGCGGGAGTATCCCCGCGGCACCCGCGGGGACGAGGACGTGGACTCGGGCCCGGTGGTGCTCGGCGTCAGCGCGCCCGCGTCGGTCGTCGGGATCGCGGCCGCGCGGATGGTGGGGCACGCAGCGGCGGCGGCGGACCTGCGCGCGTCGCCCGAAGTGCTCGGGGTGCCGCTGCAGTGGGGTGGGCGACGGTCATACGCGTTCGGCGTCCTCCCCGTCGGCGAGGCGTTCCTGGCCTGGGCGTCGGTCGTGCGGCCGTGGAACGTTCCCGCGGCGGCCCCGTCGTCCGCCTCGCCGTTCGGGCCGTGGCGGTGGGTTTGGATCGTGGGTTGGGGGCTCTTCCTGGCGCTCTGCCTCTTTCGCCTCGTGGTGCTCTTCCGCGCTTCACGGGTGAGCCAGGCCCCGTAAACAGCATCTCACGCAGAGCCGCAGAGACGCAGAGGCGCCGGGTGGTTTCTCTGCGGCTCCGCGGCTCTGCGTGAGACCTGTCTTTTTTCTGAATTGGGGATGAACGGAGACGTGAGGTCCGCCGCTTGTCCCCCGCGGCGCCGCGCCATTAGCTTCACTCCAGCATCCATCCCACGATCCACCGCCCTTTCCCCGCGCCTCGCTCCCACATGGCGAACGTCCCCTTCGCGCGCGACGCAGACGTGATCGACCAGCAGCAGGCCGCCGCCGCGCGCGCCGAGGCCGCCGACCGGCTGCCGCGCCGGCTCGGCATCTGGAGCGCGGCCGCGGTGCTGGTGGGGAGTACCATCGGCAGCGGCATCTTCCGCATCGTGGGCGGGGCGAACGGCGTGGCCGACCGGGTGGGCACCGTCGGCGCGATGTCGCTCCTCTGGATCCTGGGCGCGCTGGTGGCGCTGGTGGGCGCCCTCACCATCGCCGAGCTGGCGGCGATGTTCCCGCGCTCGGGCGGCATCTACGTCTTCATCCGCGAGGCGTACGGGCCGCTCCCCGCCTTCCTCTTCGGCTGGACGGAGCTGCTGGTGATCCGCCCCAGCGCGCTCGGCGCCATCGCCGTGCTCTTCGCGGAGTACGCGGGGCGCTTCGTGGACTACGGCGAGGTGGGGACGAAGGTGGTCGCGGCGGCCGCCATCCTCCTGCTCGGGCTCGCGAACATCCGCTCGGTGCGCTGGGGGGCGGCGGTGCAGAACCTGAGCACCGCGGCCAAGGTGCTCGCCATCGCCGGGCTGGCGGTGGCGGCGTTCCTCTTCGCGCACCCGGGGCAGGGGGCGCTCGCCGGGCCCATCGACTGGTCGCCGACGACGTGGGCGGGGTTCGGCCTGGCGCTGGTCTCGGTGATGTGGGCGTACGACGGCTGGGCCGACCTCACCTTCATCTCCGGCGAGGTGAAGGACCCGTCGCGGACGCTGCCGCGCGCCATCATCGGCGGGGTGCTGGCGATCGTGGTGATCTACGTCGCGGTGAACGCCGCGTACCTGTACGTGCTGACGGTGCCGGAGATGGTCGGCTCGAAGCTCGTCGCCGCCGACACCGCCACCAAGGTGTTCGGCGCCGCCGGCGCCTCGGTGGTCGCGGCGATGGTGATGGTGTCGGCCTTCGGCGCGCTCAACGGCTCGATGATGACGGGCCCGCGCATCTTCTTCGCGATGGCCGACGACGGCAACTTCTTCCGCCCGATCGCCGCGGTGCATCCGAAGTTCAAGACGCCCTGGACCGCCATCCTGCTGGCGACGGCGCTGGGGATCGCCTACGTCTCCTTCCGCACCTTCGAGCAACTCGCCGACGCCTTCATCCTCGGCATCTGGCCATTCTACGCGCTCGCCGTGGGCGCGGTCTACATCCTCCGCAGGCGCCGCCCCGACTTCCCACGTCCGTATCGCACCGCCGGCTACCCCGTCACCCCCGCGATCTTCCTGATCGCGTCGGTCGGCATGCTGCTGAACGCGCTGATCAGCGACCCCAAGCTCACGCTCATCTGCTTCGGCGTGATCCTGGCGGGGATCCCGGTGTTCCTGATCTGGAAAGGGCGGCGGCCGGGCTCCGCGCCGGCCAGCGCCTCGCAGTAGCTCCGACGAATACCCGACATGCGCGTACGGCCCCGGACTCCGGGGCCGTACGCGTGTGTGCAGCGGTCCGCGGGTTGCCTCAGCAGTAGTCGCACGTCCAGCCCTGCGTGCTGCACTCCACGTACGGAGTGACGCACAAACGTTGACGCGGGTCGTTCGTCTCCTGTTCCCAGCAGAGCTCGACCGGGCAGCTGGCTACGCGCGTACAGGGCACGTCGATCGTGCAGCCGTCGATGCCTTCCGTCGCGTGCGCGTGAACGGTGCCCTTTTCCGTGGTGCTGAAGACGAGCGTGTCGAACGTCTCCACCACCAGCTCCTCCATTGCGAGCGTGAGCTTGTGCATGGCAACTTCCCCGGTGAGGGGTCGGGTCGTGCGGTGGACCGCTTGACGTTTGCACGCACGACCGTTCCCGTCAACACTCGCAACGCCGAATCAGGCCGCCACGTCGACGTACGCCGATTCGCTGCTGGGCTCGGGAATCGGGAGGTGTTCGAGACGGAGGCCCTCAATGTGGTACTCAATCGCCTCGCGCATGTTGGCCTCCACCGCGCTACGGGTCTGGCCCGTGCTGATGCATCCGGGAAGGTCGGGAGAGTACGCCGAGTAGCCCGTTGTAGTGGGCTCCACGACTACAAGATAGCGCTTCATGGCTTCAGCCCCGCGTGCTTGAGGATGCTGTTGAGGGTCCCAGGAGCCAGGTCGTCCGACATCTGTCCTGGCACCGTCACCAGCCCAACCTTCTCTGCGTGCTTGTACTGCCGGTGGCTGCCGCGCGTTCGCACCAGCGCCCAGCCATCGGCTTCGAGAAGGCGGATGAGGTCGCGGACGTGCATGATCAAACCTACACGGTCCGCACATCTGGTTCAAGCACCTCGTATCCCATCCTGGCTCCCAGACCGATCGTTTCTTGCGGCCTCGAAGGCCCGCCGCGTAGCTTTCGGCGTGACAAGGACCCAATCTTCCGGAGGATGTCGATGAAACGCTGGTCTCCGCTGCTCGCTGCGGCGCTCGTGGCGCTGCCGTCGGTGCTAAATGCGCAGCAGGCGTGGCCGCCGCCGCGGCCGGTGCCGAACCCGGTGGAGGTGCCGCGCGGGTTCCAGCGCGCGATCCAGCGGGGGACGCGCACCGCCACCGGGCAGCCGGGGCCGCGCTACTGGCAGCAGTGGGCCAACTACCGCATCCACACCAGCGTGGACCCGGCGGCGAAGACCGTCACCGGGAGCGAGTCCATCGTTTACTACAACCGCTCGCCGGACTCGCTCGCGACGCTGGTGGTGCAGCTCATCCAGAACGTGCACGCCCCCGAGGCGGTGCGCGACGAGCCCAACGAGGTCACGGGCGGGATCGAGCTCACCCGCGTGGCTGCGCGCGGCGCAGCGCTGGCGGCGCCCGCGGGGCGCGGGCAGCCCGGCTACGTGGTGCAGGGGACCAACCTGATGATCCGCCCCCCCGCGCCGCTGCTGCCGGGGGATTCGATCCGGTTGGAATTCGACTGGCACTTCAAGATCCCGCAGGCAGGCGTGTCGGGGCGGATGGGCTACGACGCCGACAACCTGGTGTTCATGGCCTACTTCTACCCGCAGATGGCCGTCTACGACGACGTCGCCGGGTGGCAGACCGACCCGTTCCTGGGGACCGCCGAGTTCTACATGGGCTACGGCAACTACCAGTACACGGTCGACGCGCCCGCCGGCTGGGTGGTGATGGGGACGGGCGAGCTGACCAACGCCGGGCAGGCGCTCCCCGCGCCGGTGCTCGCCCGCTGGCGTCGGGCGATGCAGAGCGACACCACCGTGCACGTGCTCACCGCCGCAGACTTCGGGGCGGGGAAGGCCACCGTGGCGGGGACGAACGGCCGCGTCACCTGGAGCTTCCGCGCCGACAGCGTGCGCGACGTGTCGTTCAGCATGACGCGCGAGAGCCTGTGGGACGCGGCGCGCACCCCCGTCGGCGACCGCACGGGCGACGGGCGGCCGGACTATACCACCATCAACGCCTTCTACCGCGCCAGCGCGCCGAGCTGGCGCAACGCCGTGCGCTTCGAGCAGCAGTCCATCACCCACCACTCGCAGTTCACGGGGGTGAAGTACCCGTACCCGCACATGACCGGCGTGGAGGGCGAGAACATCATCGGCGGGGGGATGGAGTACCCGATGATGACGCTGATCGGCGCCTACAACGGCCGCGGCGACACCTCCTTCTACAGCGTGGTGTCGCACGAGCTGGCGCACATGTGGTTCCCGATGGTGATCGGCGTGGACGAGCGCCGCTACGGCTGGATGGACGAGGGCACCACCGACTTCAACGAGAACGAGGCGCGCAACGCGTACTTCCACCTCGCGGCGCCGGGCGCGCACCTGGAGGAGCAGCGGCAGTACCTGGGCGGGGTGCGCGCCGGCCTGGACGTGCGCGAGCTGACCTGGACCGACTACATCACGCCGCCGCAGGCCGGCGGCTTCGCGACCTATCCCAAGCCCGCCACGCTGCTGCAGACGCTGCGCAACCTGATTGGCGAAGACGCGTTCACCCGCGGCTACCGCGCGTACGCGCAGGGATGGGTGTACAGACACCCGAAGCCGTGGGACTTCTTCAACGCCTTCAACGCGGCCGCGGGGCGCGACCTGGGGTGGTTCTGGTCCACCTGGTACGACAACGCATGGTCGCTGGACCAGGCGGTGCAGGGCGTGACGGCGGGCGCGGGTGGCACGACCATCACCATCGCCGACCGCGGCAGCGCGCCGATGCCCGCGCGCCTGGTGATCACGCGCGAGAACGGCCAGACGGAGCGCCGCGAGGTGCCGGTGGAGACGTGGCTCGCGGGCGCGCGCACCGCGACCGTCATTCTCCCCGCCGGCGGCTCGCCCGTGGTGAAGGTGGAGATCGACCCGGAGATGGCGTTCCCCGACACCGACCGCAGCAACAACGTCTGGACGCGGTAACCACCGAACGGTCTCCGACAGCCACAGCGGGCCCAGAGGTACCCGAGGGAATGCCGTCCTCTGGTACCTCTGGTCCCTCTGCGTGAGATGCCGTCTGGACGCTTCGGCATGGACTTCGCTAAGAGCGGCGCGCAGAACCGTGGGAACGTGACGGTCCCTGGGGCGGGAAGGCGGGGATGCGAAGCCGTTCGGGGGGATGGGCGGGCGCCGCGCTCCTGCTGGCGCTGTGCGGCTGCGGGGGAGGAGGGGCCGGGCAGGCGGCGAAGGAGGCCGCTTCGATCGCGGCGGGCGCGCAGCTCGCCGCTGATCTGCTTGCCTCCGGGGCGGTGCCGCGCGTCTACACGACCCAGCTCGCCGAACGCCTGCGCGGAGAGCTGACGAAGACGCGGCAGACCCTCGGCGCCGACCATGCCGCGTCCGCGGCGGCGGGACGGCTCGACGCGGTGCTGGGGGAGATGCACCGCGCCGCGGAGCGCGACGACCGCGCGGGGCTCAGGCGCGCGGGCGCGGTGGCGGGCGGGCTGGCGCGCGAGCTGTCGGATGCGGCGGACAGTCTCCAGGCATCCGAGGGCGGGCGGTGAAGAAGATCCTGGAGGTCTTCCTCGGCATCGTCACCGGGATCGGCGGGTTCCTGGAGGCCGGGTCGCTGGCCACGTCGGCCCAGGCGGGCGCGCAGTTCGGCTACCAGCTCACCTGGGCGCTGGTGCTCGGCGCGCTGTCGCTGATCGTGCTGGTGGAGGGCGCGGGGCGGCTCGCGGTGGTCAGCCGCCGCACCGTGGCCGAGGCCATCCGCGAGCGCTTCGGCTTCGGCTACTTCTCCATCCCCCTGGTCGCCGGGGTGGTGGTGAGCTTCATGGTGCTCGCCTCGGAACTCGCGGTCACCGGCGTCGCGCTGCAGCTGGTGACGGGGATCTCGTACCGCGTCTGGGCCTTTCCCGTCGCGCTCGGCGGCTGGTTCCTGCTCTGGAAGGGGAACTTCGGGATCGTGGAGAAGGGCACCGGCCTGCTCGGGCTGGTGAGCCTGGTCTTTCTCTTCGCCGCGCTGAAGCTGCACCCGGACTGGGGCCGCCTGGCCGCCGCCACCCTTCCCAGTCTGCCGAAACAGGACGGCGCGCGGTACTGGTTCGGCGCGGTGAGCATCCTGGGCGCCTCCATCAGCCCGTACCTCTTCTTCTTCTACTCCTCCGGCGCGGTGGAGGACGAGTGGAAG
>DASYJZ010000838.1:0-19544 GCA_035995965.1 Longimicrobium sp.
TCCGCGCCAGTCCAGCGCGACCACGCGCCGCGTCGTCCGCAGGTGCGCGAGCTGCGCGTCCCACTGCCGCGTGTCCCCCGCGAGCGAGTGCAGGAGCACCACCGGCACCCCATCCCCCGCCCCACCGTCGTCCGCGTACAGCTCCACCCGATCACCCATCCGCCACCTCCGCCGGAATCCGCAGGATCATCCCTCGCCAGTGTACCTCGCTTCCACGCGCGTGACCAGCGCCTCCCGTTGCCAACCCGCCTTCCACCCCCGAACTTCCCCCGTCGCCGTCCCGCCGCGGCACCGACGAACCCCGTCGCGTGCCACCACGCCGACGCCACTCCACGGCCGGCAGTCCGCGCAGGCGGACTTCGCGTAGTTGTTGCCGCGAATTCATTCGCCCTGCATCGCCGCGAAGCTCAGGTTCACAGTCTCACACTCGAGCTCGCCAGCTCGACCGGAGCCCCGCACCTTGCCAGACCAACTCGATCGCACCGTCGCCGTGCTCGGCGCGGGGACCATGGGCCACGGCATCGCGCAGGTGAGCGCCATGGCGGGCTACCGCGTGACGCTGAACGACCCGCAGCCCGGCGCCGTGGAACGGGGGATCGACCAGATCCGCAGGAACCTCCACAAGGGCGTGGAGCGCGGCAAGGTGTCGCGAAAGGACGCGGATGCGACGCTTGCGCGGCTGTCGGGGGCGGAATCGGTGATGGAGGCGGTGCAGGACGCCTGGCTGGTGGTCGAGGCGGCGCCCGAGCAGATGGAGATCAAGGAGCGCATCTTCGCCGACGTCTACGGCTTCGCGCCGCACGGCGCCATCCTCGCCACCAACACCTCGTCGCTCAGCGTCGGCCGCATCGCGGCGGCCACCGGCGCGCCGGAGCTGGTGATCGGGCTGCACTTCTTCAACCCCGTGCACATCATGAAGCTGCTCGAGGTGGTGCGCGGCGAGAACACCTCGGCCGCCACGCTCGATGCCGCGCTGGAGTACGCCCGCCGCATCGGGAAGGAGCCGATCGTCGTGACCGACACTCCCGGGTTCGCCTCCAGCCGCCTCGGCGTGATCCTGGGGCTGGAGGCCATGCGCATGGTGGAGCAGGGCGTCGCCACGCCGGAGGACATCGACAAGGCGATGGAGCTGGGCTACAACCACCCCATGGGCCCGCTGAAGCTCACGGACCTCGTCGGCCTGGACGTGCGCCTGGGGATCGCCGACTACCTGCACCGCGAGCTGGGCGGCGACCAGTACCGCGCACCGGACATCCTGCGCCGGATGGTCGAAGAGGGGAAGCTGGGGAAGAAGTCGGGCGAGGGGTTCTACGACTGGAGGGAGACGTGAGCAGCCGGCCGGCATACGAGACGATCCGCGTCGAGGCGGAGGAAGGCGTCGCCGTCCTCACCATCGACCGCCAGGAGAAGCGCAACGCGCTCAGCTCCACCGTGCGCGCCGAGCTGACCGCCGCGCTCGACGCGCTCCGCGACGACGACGCGGTGCGCGTGCTGGTGGTCACCGGCGCGGGAGAGAAGGCCTTCGTGGCCGGCGCCGACATCGGCGAGTTCGCCGAGCGCACGCCGCTGCAGCAGCGCGCCACCATGACCGGCCGGCGGGTGTTCGACGAGGTGGCGGCGTACCCCAAGCCGGTGATCGCGATGATCAACGGCTTCTGCCTGGGCGGCGGCTGCGAGCTGGCGCTGGCCTGCGACGTCCGCGTCGCCGCCGACACGGCGAAGCTGGGGCAGCCGGAGATCAACCTCGGCATCATCCCGGGCGGCGGCGGCACGCAGCGGCTGCCGCGCGTGGTGGGGATGGGCCAGGCGATGCGCCTGGTGCTCTCCGGCGAGATCGTGGACGCGGCGGAGGCGCTCCGCATCGGCTTGGTGGACGTGGTGCACCCCGCCGCCGAGCTGCGCGAGAAGACGCTCGCCTTCGCCCGTGCCATGGCGCAGAAGTCCCCCGTGGCGCTGCGCATGGCCAAGTCCGCCGTCCGCGCCGCCGCCGAGATGCCGCTCGCCGCCGGTCTGGCCTACGAGACCGAGCTCTTCGTCACCTGCTTCGCCAGCGACGACAAGCGCGAAGGCGTCGCCGCGTTCCTGGAGAAGCGCCCCGCGCGGTTCACGGGTCGCTAGACATCGGGACGAGGAGCTACTTTAATGATGGTCATAGCGCTGGTCGACTACGATAATGCGATCTACTTGCAAGAAAAGAATGAGGCCGATGTTGGCTTCAATCTGAGTCAGCTTCTGGCGTCTCTTGCGACGTTTGCGCGAGAGAAACTTGGACGGATTGACGAGCTTCGCGTCCTTCTATATGGGGGATGGTTGGTCGAGACTGGCGCTTATAGTGATCGCGCACAATGGATCTTGGCCACGATCGGAAGATTTCGTGGCCGCCGAAACGGGATGAGAGTTCTTCCATCGTTAGTGACAGCGTTGGCAGTGAGGCCAACTGATAATCTTATTGGTTCGTACAGGGTGAACACGGTTCCGCGACGTCAGAAGATGGTGGACTGTATGATTGCTGTAGATGCGATGTATTTTGTTCGGTCCGAAGACGCGCCGCTAATCATCGTCTCCGATGATGACGATTTAGTGCCCGCTGTCATTGGGATACGCGGTTGTACCACTCAACCAGTGTTCCTTGTGAGAAAACGTCCACAAGGAGAGGGGTTGAACGATAGCCTTTTGGCAGAACTCGCGATTGGGTTCGGCTCACTTCCTGAGGACTGACATGGATGCAACTGACTTCTTCCAGTTCTGGCGTATCCGAATCCAACGCGATCTTGCTCCGTTCGTGGATCCAGGTACGCGCCTCCAAGTGGACGGAGATGGACGTTCGTTACTCGCGTCTTGGAAGGCCCGGGGAGTCGAACATGAAGCCGAGTTTTCCATCGCGCTCGATGCTGGAGTACGAGTGTTTTATCACGGACAAGAGCATACGTACAGGGCATTTCTCGCCGCACCGGAAATGGCCGATCTCCGGAATCTTGCAAAGATGATTCTTCAGAGCGATGTGGATAAGATGTTCGTGCCGACGCGTGCGCGGCTGGCTGATGATTCGGATGGTGGTTCAGAACAGTCAGCCGTGGAGTTGCTCCAACATGTGCTCACACGGGATGCGGAAATCGGGGCAACCCGCATTGTCATGGTCACCGGGGAAGCGGGTGCCGGAAAAACCCACGTACTCCAAGAGTTAGTACGTCAACAGGCAGATCGCTATATTCGCGGCGGGACTGATCTCCTCTACCTTTACGTAAATGCGCAAGGCCGTGCGTTGGCGCGTTTTAACGAAGCCTTAGCCACAGAACTCCAAGATTTACGTGCCGCGGTTACCTATCACGCTGTAGCGACCCTTGTTCGAAACGGCATTCTTATCCCGATCATCGATGGGTTCGACGAACTCCTTGGAGTTGGTGGGTTCGAAGACGCTTTCAGTTCGTTGGCTTTGTTTATGGAGGAACTCGATGGAGAAGGTCAGATCGTAGCCTCTGCGCGAAGCACGTACTATGAGCAGGAGTTTTTATCGAGGGCGAACCGTGTATCATCGCTCGGGGGACAATACTGGGTCCAAGTGCCGGTTGAAGTTCTCTCCTGGGGAGAAGCTGAGTTTGACGATTACCTAGAGAGGTACGCAAACAACCTCTCGCTGGATTTTGACGCAGCGTCGACGTTCAAAGAGGCTGTTAGCCGCGTCTTCGCAGGGCCGAACGAGCAGTTCCGGCTTAAACCACTCTTTGTCGCACGCACTGTTGACCTCGTAGCCGCCGGGGTAAACCTTACAGGTGAATCCGACCTGTTGGACCAGCTTGTGGCAGCGTTTCTAGAGCGGGAACGTACAGAAAAGCTGCTAAACCGAACAGGCGATTCGCTGCTTACAGCGCCACAATTATCGTGCCTTCTTACTACCTTGGCCGAGGAGATGTGGAACCAAGAAACCCGTGAACTCGATCGGATTTCTGTGCGCGAAATAGCTGAGTACGTGCTCGTGACAATGGGAGTTAGCGATACTGAGCAGCGAGTTGTAATTGAAAGAATGCCAACGACGGCATTCCTGATGCCAGGTGAAAGCGCCGGAAGCCTTACGTTCGAGCATGAGATGTTCTTCTCCTATTTCCTCGCAAGCGCTTTCGGAGACGCACTACGTTCACAGACGGCTTCAATATCCATCCTGTTGGGTCGATCTGTATTACCCCAAGAGGTGGCCAAGTCCACAAGTCGCATTCTCCGGCCCATTATTGCCGAACAAGGGCCACAACCGATGTTAACAAGGCTGGGGGCAGCAGCAGCAAAAGAAGGAACCCGCGCAACTCAGATTCGCGAGAATGCCGGCAGGATCGCCGGGATGCTCTTGCATGACGCATCTATCGCTGGTGGTCTGCTGCGTGACCTGAATGTGCGCTCAATCACTTTTCCTGGCGGCGAACTTGCCGACGTCAGGATCAGTCACTCGGTCTTCGAAGATGTCTCGTTTCGCAGGACAGATCTCAGCAGAGCATCGTTCGTTGAATGCACGATGCGAAATTGCTTTTTTTTCGAGATCTTGGTAGACCCTGAGACGACTCGGCTTGAAGGGATCGGTATTGACCCAGATACTCAAGTTGCGGGACTTCGAATCGCCGATGGAAGCCTGATCAAACTGGTGTTTGACCCAGTTGAGATTCGCAAAGCACTCATACGCATCAAAACCCTGCCGACAGACGCTAACCCGTCGGTGGGAGTTCGGGCCGTAGATCACGAAATTGTTCAGTTACTGGAGCGCCTAATGAGAGCATACAACCGGACTAATCCGGTTTGCACTGCCGACGACAATCTGAGAAACCTATTCCGCGATCCAAAGTGGCCAGAACTTCAACGAGCGCTTGTTGAGTTCCATGTGGTATCACTCGAACAGCGCGGCACGGGCGGCCCACCCAAGGATTTCCTGCGGCGGCAGTTTCTCCCGCAGCAGATAATGGCGGGCCGAACTCGTGATGCATCGATTCCGAGCGACATACGCGCTTTCTGGGAGTTTCTCGAGCAAACGTATCCCCAGTCCGACTGATGTGACTGGTTGAACGTTTGCGAGGAGCCGAAGATCAACCTCGGCATCATCCCCGGCGGCGGCACGCAGCGCCTCCCGCGCGTGGTGGGATGGGCCAGGCGATGCGCCTCGTCCTCTCCGGTGAGATCGTCGACGCGGCCGAGGCGCTGCGCATCGGCCTGGTGGACGTGGTGCACCCCGCCGCCGAGCTGCGCGAGAAGACGCTCGCCTTCGCCCGCGCCATGGCGCAGAAGTCCCCCGTCGCGCTGCGCATGGCCAAGTCCGCCGTCCGCGCCGCCGCCGAGATGCCGCTCATCGCCGGCCTCGCCTACGAGACCGAGCTCTTCGTCACCTGCTTCGCCAGCGACGACAAGCGCGAAGGCGTCGCCGCCTTCCTGGAGAAGCGCCCGGCGCGGTTCACCGGACGCTGAGCCGGCCCCGCCCGACCCGGATCAGGAACGGAAGCCCAGGCCGAAGGATCCATACTCGACCCTCGGAGCCAACCCGCCGAAGCGCGAGGGCCAGCAACTGCATCGCACGCAGAGACGCGGAGCCGCGGAGAAATGCTGTTTCTCCGCGGCTCTGCGGCTCTGCGTGAGACAAATCCGTTAAAAGCCAGGGAATGCGCCCAGGCCAGCCTATCGTCCCGCCCCGACCTCCATCCGCGCGTAGACGTAGCGCCCGTTGTAGCCGAAGGGCGACGCGGGCGGATAGAGGAAGAGCCCGAAGCCGTTGTCCTGGCTCATCCGGTCGGGGAACGCGTCCAGCAGGTTGCGCGCCCCGATGGAAAGCCGCCCGCGCCCGGCGAAGCTTCGCCCCACCTCCACGTCGAACAGCGTCTTCGAGCCGTACGTCTGCACCGCGTCACCCGAGTAGCTGTACAGCGCCGAAGTCACCTTGCCGTAGCTCGCGGCGCGCGCCAGGAAGCGCCACGGCCCCGGTGCGTACGTGGCGGTCACCGTGCTCCGCCACTGCGGGCGCTCCTTCTCCAGCGCCAGCAGCCCGCCCTCGCCGAAGGGATCGAAGAGCACGGCGCCCGTCCCCACCAGCTCCGGCGGCAGGTCGCCCGCGCTCACGATGTGGTTGTGCGTCCAGTTG
This sequence comes from Longimicrobium sp., assembly GCA_035995965.1. Classification (GTDB taxonomy): domain Bacteria; phylum Gemmatimonadota; class Gemmatimonadetes; order Longimicrobiales; family Longimicrobiaceae; genus Longimicrobium. The sequence continues at coordinate 6,107 of DASYJZ010000838.1, forward strand.
AACACGCCGCCGAGCGACAGCGTGCGGTTCGGGGAAAGCGTCCGCCGCCACTCGGCGGTGAGGTCCACCCCCTGCGTGCGGGTGTGCACCGCGTTGGTGAAGTACTGCGCCGCGTCCACCGACAGCCCCGCGCCGTGGAGGATCGCCGCCACCGAGTCAGTCCCCAGGCTCGTGGTGAGCAGGATGCGGTGGTCCAGGTCGATGTAGAAGTAGTCGGCCGTGAGGTTCAGCCCCGGCAGCGGGGTGAAGGCCACGCCAGCGCTCGCGTTGACCGAGGTCTCCGGCCGCAGCGGCTTTGCCCCCAGCAGCCGCGCCGCATTGGACGAGACGGGGAAGATGCCGATGTCGAAGGCGGTGGGATCGCCCACGGCGTTGGGGGCGAAGTTGGTGACGGTGCTGCTGAACCAGCTCTGCGAGAGCGAGGGCGCCCGGAAGCCGGTGCTCGCCGCGCCGCGCAGCGTCCACCGCGGCGACGGCTGGAAGCGCATCGCCAGCTTCCCCGTCAACCGGCTGCCGAAGTCGCTGTAGTGCTCCCAGCGCGCGGCCACGTTCGCCAGCACCCGCGGCGCCACGTCGGCCTCCAGGTCCAGGTACACGCCCACGTTGGTGCGCCAGGCGTCGGCCGCGTCCGAGGGGCGGAAGCCGGGGAACACCTGCGACCCCGCAGGGGCGATGTCGCCGTTGCGGTCGGGGTGGAACCCCTGGATCCACGAGGCGCGCTCCCCCGCCACCACCTGGTAGTTCTCTCGCCGGAGCTGCACCCCGCCCGCCAGGTTGAGCGGACTCGCCAGCCCCGCGTCCACCTGCCGGGAGAGGTCCAGGCTGGCGATCCCCTCGAAGAGCTTCAGCGCGCCCGCGTCGAAGCGCGTCTGGTTGGGGATGCCGGGGTCGTCGGCGGTGCCCAGCACGCCGTCGGCGCCGGGCGCGCAGGGTGCGCCCAGGCAGGGGCCCAGCGAGGTGTTGAGGGTGTGCTCCAGGTTGTAGCGGAAGAGGTTGTACCCCGCCGTGCCGCCCGCGTCGTACTGCCATCCGCGCATCATCCCCCGGACCCCCGCCGACCCGCTCGCGTCCACCACGTGCGGCGCGAAGGCGGGGAGGAATCCCTGCGGGTAGATCTGCGTCCAGTTGCGCGAGTCGATCCCGTGGCGGAAGTAGCCGTTCCCCACCCCGTGGCGCCAGCCGTAGCCGCCGAACGCGTAGAACTGCGTGGTGGCCTGCCGGGTGAGCGGGAAGAGCGCGTTCACGAAGCCCAGGTAGTCGCGCTGCGTCCCGTCGCCCCAGTGGTAGGTGGGCTGTGGCACCGGGTTGTTCTTCACGATCACCCGCCCGTTCGCCACCTGGTCGGCGTCGCCGGGCACGAGCTGGTCCTCGTTGTCGGCCCCGGCGCGGTTGGTGGCCTCGCGGTCGCGGACCTCGCCCATCCACGTCACCCACCCGCGGCCGACCTTCAGGCCCCACGCCCCCGACGCGTCGACCGTGGCGCCGTCGGGCGACCACGCGTTCGGCTGGTAGCGCCCGCCCTCCACGCTGAGCGTGGGGGCGAAGGCGCCGTGCTTCAGCACCAGGTTCACCACGCCGGCGATGGCGTCGGAGCCGTACTGCGCCGCCGCGCCGTCCCGCAGCACCTCGATGCGGTCGATGGCACTGGCGGGGATGGTGTTCATGTCCACGCCGCTGGAGCCCGCCCCCATCCCCGCGCCGAAGATGTGCACCAGCGCCGTGCGGTGGTAGCGCTTCCCGTTCACCAGCACCAGCGTCTGGTCCGGCGACAGGCCGCGCAGCGTGAAGGGCCGCACGATGTCGGTCGCGTCGCTCACGCTCTGGTGGAAGAAGTTCACCGAGGGCGACACCGACTGGAGGATCTGCGCCGTCTCCGTCACCCCCTGTTCCGCGATCACGGTCGATGGGATCATGTCCACCGCCACCGCCAGCTCGTCTTCGGCGGTGTGCTGCGCGCGCGAGCCGACGATGGCCTGCAGCGGCGCGAGCGCCACCGCCGCCTCGGCCAGGCGGAAGTCGCGCGTGGCGGCGCCCCCGGCGGCGATCGTCACCTGCGCGCTGGCGCCCGCGAAGCCGAAGGCGCCCACCTGGACCGTGTACGTCCCCGCGGGGATCCCGGCGATCCGGTAGCTCCCGCCGATCCGCGTGGTGGCCGACCGCCCGGTGCCCACCACCTGCACCCGCGCGCCGGGGATGCCGTTCCCGTTCGGCGCGGTGACGGTGCCGGAGAGGGTGCCGCCCTGGACCTGCGCGGCGAGAGGCGCGGAGACGAGCATCACCGCGCTGCCGAATATCACGATCAACCTCCGCATCTGAGCTCCTTCGTCGGGTGGGGGAGCTGCGGCGGCCGCGCGGGAACGCCGCGGCCGCGGGAGACGGCACGGGAGCCGTCCTCGGGGGATGCACGGCGCAGGGCGCGGACGGGCCGCGCCGGGAACCGCCGCTGTTGCTGGATCGAGGATGCTGCGTCTGCCGCGTAGGCCGGCTGCAGCGCGAGGGACGCCTCGCGCGGTGGCCGCCGCGGATCCGGACGCCGCCCGGCGGGAGAGCCGGAAGAGGAGCGTGGCGTGGCGCCCGGGGGACCGATGCACGATGATGCGCGCGCTCCGTGCGCCGCGTCAAGGCTCTCGCGGACGTCGGCCGGGCTTGCCAAGGGGCCGGCGCCGGGGCAGCTTGGAGCCGCCCGCCCATCCATCCGCACCCCCACCCGGTCCTCCCGATGCTCGACACCTTCACCATCGACACCTTCCAGCCCCACGTCGGCGAGCCGTTCCGCGTGGTCGTCGACGAGCAGTGGCAGATGGTCGCCCTCCTCTCCGACGTGAGCCCCTGGGGGCACGAGGAGGCCGCCAGCCGCCCCCGGATGCCCTTCTCCCTCACCTTCCACGCGAAGCCCGACGCGATCATCCCGCAGGCGATCTACCGCATCGAGAGCGAGGTGCTGGAGCCCTTCGACTGCTTCCTGGTCCCCATCGGCCCCGACGCCGGCGGGATGCGCTACGAGGCCGTGTTCACCTGACGGCCGGGCGGGAACCGACGCAAAGGGCCGGGCGGCGCATGCAGCGCCGTCCGGCCCTTTCGCTTCCCCGCGGCAGCGGAGAGGCGGTGGAGCACGCCGTCAGCTCACGGCATCGGGCACGACGCCACGCCGATGAAGCCGGCGCCGCCGTGGTCCGCCTGGGCCGTGGCCACGGTGTTGGTGGAGGTGAGGTAGGCGACGACCGCCGCGTCGGCTGTGGGGCTGCCCGCGTAGCCGGCGAGCTGGAAGGTGTTGTTGAGGAAGCGCTGGCGCACGCGGATCCCGCTCAGCCCCGCGGTCGTGGCGGTGTTGCCGCTGACCGCGGCGCACACCTTCACCGCGTCCGTCGACAGCGCCCCGCCGTCCACGCGGATACCCTCGAGCGAGCTCGGCGAGGTCAGCGTGATGGCGTTCCCGGTGATGGTCGCGTTCAGCGTGCTGCTGCCGTCACGCGCAAGGATGTCGATCCCGCGGCCGTTGACCTCGCGAATCGTGTTGTTGGTGATGGCGGTGGTGAGCGTCCCGCCGACCCCGCCGCTCTGCACCCGGATCCCCGGGCCCGACGCGGCACCGGAGTTGGACATACCCACGGCGCCGATCACGTTCCCGGAGATCGTGCCCGCGAACGTGGAGGCCGCGCCGGCGGTGTTGAGGCGGTTGACGTTGATGGGAATCAGCCCCTGCCCGGTGATCGTCCCGATGTTCAGCACGTCGTAGGTCAGCGCGCCCGTGGAGTTGTGGACCAGCTCCACGCCCAGGCCGTTGTCCCGGAGCGATCCGCCCGTCACGGTCACGTCGAGCACGCCCGCGCCCGAGGTATTGGCCTCCACGCCGGCGATGCGGTTGTGGATGAAGTGACTGTTCTGCACCACCACCGTCATCGCGGCGGCGCCCGCGGCCGACAGCAGCAGCCCGTGCCGTCCCGGCGCGGCGGCCGTGTTGTCACGGATGGTGCTTCCCGACACGCTCAGCAGCGCGAGCGTGCCGGCGGTGTTCTCCACCCGCACGTTGTCCTCGATCGACCCCGATACGGTGGTGTTGTCGATCGCCGACGTACCGAAGAGGTTGTCGAACCGGATCCCCGCCTCGTGGGTGGCGGCGGCGTCGGCGTTGTTCAGCACCGTCGAGTTCTCCACCCGCACGTCGGTTACGCTGGACCCGTAGATCCCGCTCCCCAGGTTGTTCTGGATCGTCATCCAGGCGAGGCGCACGTTCGTGGCGCTCGTGAGCGACACGCCGTCGCCGCTCATCCCCTGGATCGTACCGCCGCTCCCGGCCACACCGGCGCCGGTCACCTGCAGGCCGTTCAGCGCGCCGGTGCCGCTCAGCACGATTCCGCTGCCGTCCAACGTGGCCGAGATGCTGCGGAAGGAGAGCCCGCTGGCGCCAATCGTGGTGCCCAGCGCCACCCGCAACCCGGTGCCGTTCGCCGTGGCGATCACATTGTCCGCGCCGGTCACGTTCACCGCGCCGCCGCCGGTGGCGCTGAACCCGGTCGCGCCCGCGGTGGCGATGTTCAGCCCGCCGCCGCCGAAGCTCACCGTCGCGCCGCCGTTGCCCAGCAGCGTGACCGCGACCGACGACCCGGTGCTCAGCGACTTGCTGGCGCCGTTGAAGGAGATCGTGCCGCCGCTGTTGCCCTGCACGAGGATGCCGCCGTTGGTGTCGGTGATGTCGCCCGAGAGCGTCAGCGTGCCGCCCGTGCGCCCGGTGACCGACGCCGCGTTCACGCCGCTCCCCGCGATCGAGCCGCCGTAGCCCACGTCGGCGTTCCCGCCCGACACGTTCACCCCGGCGCCCGCCGCGCCCGCGACCACCCCGGCCGGCGCCGTCAGCGTGCCGCCCACGCCGCTCAGCCGCAGACCGGCGCCCGTGCTGTTGCTCGACGAGAGCGAGTTGAACGAAGCCGCCACCGTGCCGTTCTGCAGGTCGAGTGAGGGGCCCCCGGCCGCCGCCACCTGGATGCTCGCGGCGGTGAAGGTCCCGAAGCCGCTCCCGTCCACCCCGGCGCCGGCGGTGGAGAGGACGTTCATCCCCTGCGCCGTGTTGTTCGTCGCCAGCCGCAGCGTGGCGCCCGAGACGCTCGTCACCGTCGGCGCGCTCCCGGCGGCCAGCAGCACGATCGTCTGGCCGTTGACCACCGCCGTCACGTTCGCGGGTACGCCCTGCCCGGTGAGCGACTGGCCGGCCTTGAAGCCGAAGCCGGCGTCGTACCCCGCCGGCGTGCCGTTGCCGTAGAGGAGGAAGACCGTCTCGCCCGCCGTCGACGGCCCCTCGGCAGCGGCCAGCGTGCTGAACGGCGACGCGTCCCGCCCGTCACCCGGGCCGGCCGACGCGTTGCTCACGTACCACACGCGGTAGGTCGAAGTCATGGTCACCGTGGCGGTCGCGGTGAGCGTGCCGTCGGTGACCGTGTAGCTGAAGCTGTCGCTGCCGATGTAGCCGGCGGGGCTGAGGTAGGTGAAGCTCCCGTCGGCGGCGAGCGTCGCCGTGCCGCCGTTCGCCGTCGCCACGGTGCCCGGCACCACGCTCAGCCCCGACGGCGTCTCGGTATCGGTGTCGTTCGCCAGCACCCCCGGCGCGGCCACGGGGATGGTGACGTTGCCGATCGCCTCGAAGCTGTCGTCGTTCCCCACCGGCGGCGTGTCGGGCTGGATCACCTTGAGGGTGGCCGTCCCCTGCGCGTAGCCGATGCTGGCGGTGATGGTCACCGTCCCGGCGTTCACCCCCGTCGCCAGCCCGGTGCCGTCCACGGTGGCTACGGCCGGGTTGGAGCTGGTCCAGGTGGTGGCGGGGCAGGCCACCGGGTTGCCGTGCAGGTCCGTGCAGCTCGCGGTGAACTGCTTCGTCTCGCCCACGTCCACCGAGTCCGAGGCGGGCGTGACCGTCACCTGCGCCGGGATCCCCGTCTCCACCCGGAACTTGATGGGCAGGGTGCGGTCGTCCAGCAGCGGGATGAACTGCCCCGTGTTCACGTTCTTCAGCTCCTTGGCCGTGCCCACCACGTCCACGTCGGCGTACCCGAGCCGGAAGGCGCCCTGGAACACGCTGATCCGGTAGTTCTTCGCCGGGTCCAGGTTGAAGTCGTTCGTCTTCCAGTTGACGATGTAGTGGTCGCCGCCGAGCCGCACGCTCGACGAGCCGGTGCCGAAGGTGAAGGTGGCGATGGTCGGGCCGCAGACCGCGCCGGCGAGCTCGCAGATCTCCACCCGCGGCTGCAGTCCCGCGTCGAAGGTGCCGCTGAACGACGGGTTGTCGACCATCGGCGGAAGGAAGTAGAAGCCGGGGACGACGCCGGCATGCGCCGCGTCGGAGATCGTCTCCAGTGGGCCCGTGGGGGCCGTGGGCGACATCGAGTCGGCCGTGCAGGCCGCGGCGAACAGGATCGCCGCCAGGGAGGCGGCGCGCTTCAGGCGTAGCATGGGCGGGGTTCTCCTTGGGTGGAGGAAGGAACCGGAGCTGAGCGTCCCGCGCGCCACGTTCGCGCCTGAACTGGCGCGGACGGAGCATCTCGGGACCCGGCACTGGCCGGGGAACGGGTCGCTGCTGGGAGTGCCGCCAAGAAGGCGGGCGCGAGCGCGCAGGACGGGAGGAACAGCGGTTTCTGCGGGTCCTGCGCGCGAACCGTCGAAGGGCACGATCCGCACCGGGCGCGGGTCGCGCGCCGGCGGGCGCGCAGGACCTTACCCGACAACGATTTGCGTCTGAGGCCCCGCGAGAACGAGGCTGTGAGCGCCGTTCATTTCGTGGCGCGCGCGCCCCGGGTGTGGCCCGCGAGGCCCACCGGACGAAGAAAGCACCTGACGCTGGCCGAAAACGAGCGTTTCTGGCCGGCGCTGGACTTCCGGCTCAGCCGGCCGCGGGAACCGGCGCGGCGCCGCCCACCGGGCGTTCCATCAGCACGTACACGTCGCCGTGCGTGCCCTTCTCCACGAAGCCCATGCGGTCGTACAGGCGCCGCGCTGGGTTGAACACCTCCACGTGGATGCTCACCGGCTTTCCGGCCGCGTCGCCCTCGGCGAACACGCGCCGTAGCAGCATCGACCCGATGCCGCCGCCGCGGTGCGCCGGCGCCAGCGCGACGTCGACCACGCGGATCTCGCGCTCCCAAGCGTCCACGTACAGCCGCCCCGCCGGCTCGCCGTCCACCAGCACCAGGTCGAAGCGGGCGCCGGTGTAGTGCTCCTGCCACCAGGTGTGCTGCGCCTGGAACTGCTGCGCCAGGAACGCCGCCTTCTGCTCGTCCGTCCACGGCACCTGCGCCAGCTCCTCCACCCGGGTGCTGGCGTAGAGCTGCAGCAGGAAGGGAAGGTCGGCGTCGGTGATGGGCCGCAGCGTGACCGCGCGGGCGGGGAGCGGAGTCGTCGACATGGAGAGCGGGGAGGCGGGTGACTCACGATTCACGACAATGTGTGCGCACGGAGGCGCGAAGGGGGCGGCCCTGGGGCCGCCCCGCTCCACGATCCTGCCCTGGCGTGAAGCTACGGCCGCTGCGGGAAGATCCCCTGCAGCGCGATGCAGAAGTTGAGGGTGAGGTACGGCTGCATGTTGTTGTGCGGCAGCCCGCCGCCGGCCAGCGCGAGCGACTGCGGCGCCATCATCTGCAGGTTGGCGCTGGTGTTGGTCTGGTACGTGTTGCCGGCCGACGCCCGCGCCAGGATGCGGTCGGGCGCCGGCACCTGCAGCGTCCCGGGGTCGGACATGGTGTTCACCGTGTGCGTGTGCAGCGGAATCTCGCTCTGCAGCAGCGTGATGCTCTCCACCCCCGACATCTCGCCGAGGTCACGCAGGCTGAGCCCCTGCCCCTGTCCCGGCTGCATGGGCGCGGAGCCCTGCAGGTCGGGGAGCGCGAAGGTGCTCTTGCCGTCGCCGCCGTACACGGTGCCCAGCAGCGAGAACAGCGCGGTGTTCTGCGAGATCGGCATCAGCTGGCCGTCGCAGAACGCCCACCCGGTGGGCGGGAAGTTGAACGGGAAGATGCGGATCTCCGCAACGAACTGGTCGGACATGCTCGTTCCTCCTCAGGTCTGGCTCGGGAAGACCCCGAACAGGGAGATGATGAAGTTGATGCAGAGGAACGGCTGGGTGTTCTCGTGCGGCTGGCTGCCGCCCGTGGGCTGCACCGAGCTGGCCGCCAGGTTCCCGTCGGGCGTGTCCTGGATGTACATGTTGGCAGAGACCGACTGCCCCAGCACGTTCCCCGCCGGCGACGACTCGGAATTCTGGGCGTCGGTCGAGCAGGTGAGCGGATGGCTGTGGTTGGGGATCTGCTGCACGGTGAGCGTCTCCTGCTCCGTGCCGGCCATCTCGCCGAGCTGGTAGGTGGTGCCGTCGGGGCCGGTGCCCATGTGGATCGGCACGCGGCTGGCCAGGTTCGGCAGGTTGAAGGTCTGTTCCCCGTCGCCACCGTAGGTGGTGCCGATCAGCTGGAAGAGGACGTCGTTCTCCGAGATCGGGAGCGGCGCTCCCTCGCAGAACATCCATCCGTTGGGGGGAAAGTTTCCGGCGAACATCCGGATCTCTCCCACGTAGGGCTGTGCCATTGGGTTGAGTCTCCGGTCAGTTTTGGGAGGGGAAGATGCCCTGGAGCGCGATGATGAAGTTCAGCGTCAGGTAGGGCATCATGTTGTTGTGCGGCTGGCTGCCGCCCACGGTGCTGACGCTGATCGGGTTCAGCGTGGTCAGGTTGGTGGGGTCGTGGTAGATCAGCGCGATGTTCTCCGCCAGCACCTTGTTGTCGGGTACAGGCGAGTCGCCGGTGCTCTGCGACCCCATCATGGCGTGGGTGTGCGTGGGGAGCTGCTGGATGTTCACCGTCACGCTGGTGCTGCCGGCCGCCTCGCCCAGGGTGTGCCCGTTCCCCATGTGGATCGGCGTCCGCCCCCGCAGGTTGGGGAGCGCGAAGGTGGTCTGCCCGTTGCCGCCGTACGTGGTGCCCAGGAGCGCGAACAGCGCCTGGTTCTGGTTGATCGGAAGAAACTGACCGTTGCACAACGCCCACCCCTTGGGTGGGAAGTTGAACGAGACGATCTTGATCTCCGATAGGAAGGGTTCCGACATCGATCTCCTCGTGGGAAGGGTGGGAACGGGACTGCGCGAGGTTTACTGCGGGCCCTGCACCTGCACCTGCGCCCTGCCGCCGCCGGGCGGCCCCGAAGGGCCACCCGGCAGCGTTGCATGCGTGGAGCGTGAAGGGTTGCGTGGAGCGTGGGATGATGGGTCAGGGAGTGTTGCAGCTGGCCACCGCCACGTAGCCGCCGGGAGCGGAGGGGATGTTCTCGTTGTACGCGCCCGACCCACCGCTCAAGGTGTTGGGTCGGTTGGCGAAGTAGGTGGCACGCGCCGTCGACCCGTCCCAGCCTTCGAGTTGGACGGTGGCGGGCGCCGTCGGCGCGCCGCTCCCCCGCACCCGCAGGCCGTTGCGGATGCCCACCGAGGTATTGCTGATGATGTCGACGCACATCGTCACGTCGTCGGTGTTCAGCGCCCCGCTCTGGATGTTGATCCCGTCCGCACCGATGGCGGCATTGAGGACGCTGATATCGTTGCCCTGAATCCGCGCCTCCATGGTCGGCGGGGTAGTGCCGCCGGTGTTGCCATCCACGACGGCGACCGAAATCCCGTTCAAACCCACCTGGCGGATGGTGTTATTCACGACGGCGACTCGCGTGGCGCCGCCCGAGCCGTTCGACTTGATGTCGATGCCGTTACTAGTGCCGGACCCCGAATTGGCGACGGCGGTGGTGCCGATGGTGTTGCCGGAGATGGTTCCGGTGAACAGGCCGAAGGAGTTGAAGCTCGGCGAGCCAGCCCGGTTGATGATCATGGCCTGCAGGCTGCCGGCGTCGTTCGACTGCAGGTTGTTGCTGGTGATGTTGAACGTGTTGGTGCCGCTGGAGCCCTGAACGATCGAGATCGCGGCCCCGTTCTGCATGAACTGGGAGTTGTTGATGGTGGTGTTGAACACCGCACTCGACGAGGTACCCGTGCCGAAGTCGACCCCGCGCGCCCGGCCACGGTTGATGCTGTCGTTCTGCAGGTTCACCGTCACGTTTGAGGTGCCGCTGGCCGACACCGCGAAGGCGGTGGTGCCGCCGGCGCCGGTGCCGGTGTCGGTGATGTTGGTGTTGAGCACCGTCAGGTTGAGCGTGCCACTGGTATTGAGGATCCCCAGCACGTCTTCCTGCGAGTGATGGATGTTGCTGTTGCGGATGCTGTCGGTGCCCGTCAGCTCCAGCAGCCGGACGTTCCAGATGTCTGGCCCCTCCACCACTCCCGCCGTGGTGGCGTTGTTGTCGATCTCCGAGTGGTGGATCGCCAGCCCGCTCACCGTGCTCCCCCACAGGCCGTGGTCGCTGGCGTGCGCGGTGATGCGCGTGTTGTCGATGGTCAGGCGGCCGGTGCTGCTGGCGTTGATGCCGTCACCGCTCGAGGCGCTCCCCGTGATCACCATGTTGTGCAGCGTCACGGCGCCGGTGGTGGCCAGGGTGATCCCGTTCCCGGACCGTCCCGAGATGGTGCCGCCCGAGCCCAGCGTGACGGTACCACCGCCCTCCTTGGCCGTGGTGCGGCCGCGGGTGGTGTTGTTCGGGTCGGAGTTGCCGTCGCCGGTCACCGTGAAGGGGCCGCTCCCGGTGCTCGAGAGCACAATCCCGTTGGTGCCGCTGCCGGTGGCGTTCACGCTCTTGAAGGTGAGCCCGCTCGCCGCGATGGTGGTGCTGGAGACGTTCACCGCGGTGCCGCCGGCCGTGGAGTTGACCGTGTTGTTCGCGCCCTGCACCGACACCGTGCCGCCGCCCGTGACGTTGAAGCCGGCGCCGCTGGCGGAGCCGATCACCAGGCTGTCCAGGAAGGTGATGGTGGCCGTCCCGTTGGTGGCCAGGTTCACCGCCACGTTGCCGCCGGTGGACGTGATCGCCTTGGACCGCGAGCCGAAGGAGATGGTGCCGGACGAGTTGCTCGACACCGTGATCCCGGTCGACCCGTTGGTCTTGGTGATCCGCCCCGGGTAGGTGAAGGTGGGCGAGCTGGCGTTGATCCGCACCGCCTCGGCCGTGGGGTTGGTGATCACCGCGCTGGACGCGAAGGTGAAGGTCCCGCCCGATCCGTTCTGCACGTCGATCCCCGCATCGCCGCCGTTCAGCGAGAGGTTGGGCGAGCTGCCGAAGTCGTAGCTGCCGTCGGCGTTGTCGAACTGCAGCCCGGTGCCGTTGGTCGCCGAGACCGTGCCGGTGTTGAAGGTGAGCGTGCCCGTGTGGCCGCCGCTCGCCGACACCGCGGCGCCCGACCCCGTCTGCGACACGTTGCCCGTGAGCGACAGGCGCGTGCTCCCCCCGCTGACCGCCACGGTCGCGTTGGCGGCGCCCGCGGTCGCGTTGGAGAGGGTCCCCGAATACGAGAGCACGTCCGAGGCGCCGGCGCTCGTGCCGTTCGTGATCACCAGGCCGGAGCCGGAGGCGCCGGAGAGCGCGCCGCCGCCAAGGCCGACACCGCCGCTCAGGGTCACGCCCGAGAGGGCGACGTTGTTCGTCCCTCCGCTCGAGGTCACGCCGGTGAAGGAGCCGGAGAGCGTGCCCGTAGTCAGGTTCAGCGCCTGCCCGGTGGTGTTGATCCCCACCTCGCTGACGGTGAGCGTGCCGAAGCTCGTGCCGGTGAGCGTGCCGGAGCCGCCCAGGTTGAAGCCCTGCAGCGTGTTGCCGTTGCCGAGGGTAAGCCCGCTGACCACCGTGGGGCTGGTGCCGCCGATGCCGGGCTGCGCGCCCGCGTCGGCCGGCCAGGTCACGCCCATCACCGAGGCGAACGAGGCGCCCGTGGCCCCCGCCCCCACCAGCCGCTGTCCGCCGAGCAGGGTGACGCCGCCCGTGTAGCTGGTCCCGCTGGCGTACAGGAAGATCGGCTGGTTGGCCAGCGGCTTGGTGGCCGCGGCGAACGCGGTGGACAGGTCGTTGAACGGCGTGCCGAACCGCCCGTCACCCGCCGCGGCGCCCTTGTCCACGAACCAGGCGATCCCGCTCACCGTCATGCTCACCGTGGCCGGGGCCGTGGTCGCGAAGCCGTTCGTCACCGTGTAGGTGAAGCTGGCGGCGCCGGTGTACCCCGCGCTCGGCGTGAAGGTAAAGGTGCCGTTCGCGTTCAGGATCGTCGTGCCGTTCGTCGACGTGCCCAGGGCCAGCACCTTGGCGTCGCCGGCGTCGTTGCTGGTGACGTTGAAGTTGCTGCTGGTGGCCGTGTTGATCGGCACGTTGCCGAGCAGGTTGGTCGGGTAGCTGTCGGCGCCGGCGGCAGGACGCACGCCGACCGCGACGGTCACCTGCGCGTCGGACGTGCCGCGCACGTTGGAGATCCGGTACTGGAAGGTGTACAGGCCGGTGAAGCCCGCCGGCGGCGTGAAGGCCAGGCTGCCGTTCGCGTTCACCGTGAGCGAGCCGTCCGGATGCCCCGGAAGCGGGCTCACCGTGCTCCCTCCCGCGTGGCCGGTGACGGTCCCGCCCAGGTCGCCGCCGCCGAAGGAGGCGACTGTCGCCAGCGGGAACCCGCGGGTGTCGTTCGCCAGGGTCCCCAGCGTGGCCAGGTTGAAGGTGGTGTTGAACGCCGTGTGGTACGGGTCGCCCGGCGCGCTGCTCCCCGTGGGCCCGTCGGCCACCGCCGTGGGCGGCGCCTGCACCTCGAACGAGTTGCTGGTTCCAGCCTCGCTGCCGCCGGTGCGGGTAGCCGTGAGGCCCGTGTAGGCGCCCGGCGTGCTCATGGTGATGGAGTGCGAGCTCAGCACCCCCGCCGTGAAGGCGAGAGAAGGCCCGGCTCCTGCCGAGATCCCGCCGCCGGGGCTGGAGGTGAAGCCCACCGTGCCGGTGAACGCCGTGGCGGTGTTGTTGTGGATGTCCCTCGCGGTGACCTTGACGTTGAAGGGTGTTCCGGAGAGCTGGTCGGCGATGTTCCCGCCGGCCGCCGCCTCCACGACGAAGTGGTCGACGGCGCCGGGGGTGCCGGTCGCGGTGAAGGTGACCGTGGTCAGCCCCGTGGCGCTCGCGTCGAGGGTGTTCGCGCCCGCGGTGTTGCCCAGCGTCCAGCTCCCCACCGTGGCCACGCCCGAGGCGTTGGTCACGGCCGGGCTGCCGGTGACGCTGCCGCCGCCGCTGGCGACCGCGAAGGTGACCGACACCCCCGCGACGGGGTTGGCGTTCGCGTCGGTGACGGTCACGGCGGGGGCGACCGCCACCGCCAACCCGGCGGTGGCGCTCTGCCCGTCGCCCGCGCTCTTCACCATGTTCACCGCCGCGCCGGCGACGCCCGTGGCCGTGAAGGTCACGGTGGTCAGCCCGGTCGCGCTGGCGTCGAGGGTGTTCGCGCCCGCGGTGCTGCCCAGCGTCCAGCTCCCCACCGTGGCCACGCCCGAGGCGTTGGTGACGGCCGGGCTGCCGG
>DASYJZ010000839.1:0-1993 GCA_035995965.1 Longimicrobium sp.
TGCTGGCCACCATGCTGGCCGGGCGCTCGTCGGCCATTTACGAGTCGCTGGTGCGCCGCCAGCAGGTCGCCACCGGCGTGGGCTCCTTCAACCCCGAGCTGCTGCAGGGCGCCGACGTGCTGATCGTGCGCGCCAGCGGCAAGCCCGGCGCCCCAGCCGACTCGCTCGAGGCGGGGCTGATGCGCGAGCTGGCGAACCCGCTGGCCGGGCTCGACCAGGAGGCGCTGGAGCGGGCCAAGGCGCAGATGCGCTTCCAGCTGGTGGACGCGCTGCAGCGCACCGGCGGCTTCGGCGGCCGCGCCGACATGCTGGCGCAGGGGTACACCTACTATCGCGACGGCAACTGGGTGAACACGCGCCTGGCCGCGATCGACCGGGTGACGCTGGCCGACGTGCAGGCGCTGGCGCGCGAGCGCCTGACGCCCAACAACCGCGTGGTCCTGGTGTACGTGCCCAACCGCGCCCCCGCCGCCCCACCCCAGACCCCGGCAAGGCCATGAACCGCCTGAGAACGATCGCGATCGCGGCGGCCCTGGCGGGCGTCGCCGCCCCCGCCGCCGCGCAGCACGGCACCACGCCGCCGCCGCCGAGCCCGCTGCGCCCCTTCCGGGTGCCGCAGCCGCAGGAGTTCACGCTGGCCAACGGCGTGCACGTGGTGGTGGTCCCGCAGACCGCCCTCCCCATCGTGGACGGGCGCATCCTGGTGCGCGCCGGCTCGGTGTACGAGCCGGCCGCCAGGGCGGGGCTGGCGCAGCTCACCGGGCTCCTGCTGGACCAGGGGATCCCGGGGATGACCGCGTCGCAGCTCGCCGCGCGGATGGAGCGGCTGGGCGCGCAGTTCAGCACCAGCGCCGGATACGCCACCGCCTTCGTCGACGTCACCGCGCTCAAGGGCGTGTTCCCCGAGGCGATGGCGCTGGGCGCACGCACGGTGATGCAGCCCGTCTTCCCCGAGAGCGAGTTCACCCGCGTGCGCACGCAGATGCTGGCGCAGGCGGTGCAGCGGCAGAGCACGGTGGAGGGGCTCTCGGCCGAGGCGTTCGCGAAGGCGGTGTTCCAGCCGGGCGCGCCGTACGCGCGGGTGCCGGGCGGGTCGCGGGCCACGCTGGAGACGCTCACCCTGAACGACGTGAAGGACTGGCACCGGCGGACGTACTCGCCGGCGAACACCACGCTGCTGCTGGTGGGCGACCTCACCGTGGCCGAGGCGCGCCGGATCGCACAGCAGGCGCTGGGCTCGTGGAGCGCGCCGGCGGTGCAGCTCCCGGCGGTGGCGAACCCGGTGCAGCCGGTGCAGGGGACGCGGGTGATCCTGGTGGACCGCCCGGGCTCGGTGCAGTCGGGCGTGTGGGTGGGGCAGGCGGGGATGGGGTACGGCGACCCGGCCTACTTCCCGATGCTGGCGCTCTCGAACGTGCTGGGCGGCGGCTTCAAGGCCCGCGTGAACATGAACCTGCGCGAGCGGCACGGCTGGACCTACGGGGCCTTCACCAGCTTCGCCCCGCGCGCCGGGGTGGGCACCTTCGCCATCACCAGCTCCATCCGCACCAACGCCACCGACTCGGCCGTCGCCGAGGCGGTGCGCGAGTACCGGCGGATCGCGAGCGAGCCGGTGCCGGCGGCGGAGCTGCAGTCGACGGTGGCCAACCTCGTGGGCTCCTTCCCCAACACCGTGCAGACGGTGCAGGGGCTCACGGGGCGCATGGAGACGCTGCTCACCTACGGGCTGCCGCTGAGCTTCTGGTCCAGCTATCGCGAGCGGGTGGCGGGCGTGACGCCGGCCGAGCTCACGCGGGTGGGCCAGCAGAAACTCAGCGGGAACGCGCTCACCATCGTGATCGCGGGCGACCTGTCCAAGATCGAGCAGCCGATCCGCGCCCTGAACCTGGGCGCGGTGGAGGTCTGGGACGCGCTCGGCAACAAGGTTCGCTGAGCGTTCCGGAGCGTTGGCGGCGTGGGGCGCGGGGGAGCATCTCCCCCGCGCCCCACGGTC
>DASYJZ010000840.1:0-3168 GCA_035995965.1 Longimicrobium sp.
ACTCAGGATGACATGTGTCTCGTGGTGGGCTCGAAGAGAGCTCGCGTGAACCCACATCTGCGCTGTGTTCAACCTCGGCGGATTTCCGAGCGGGAGCATCCGGCGTAGATTGCGCGGCAATCCCTGGATCGGACCTCCACCGCACACGGATCATCATGCGGCTGAATCGACTCTTCGCCCTCGGCGCGGCGGCGCTGGCGGCGTGCGCGCCCCCGGCGACGGGTGGAATCCCCGCTCCCCGCGTCGGCTCCGGCGCGTCATCGTCCCCCGTATCCGTGGGACTTGCGGCGGACATGGTGCTGGTGAACGGGCGGATCTTCGTGGCGGACAGCGCGGGGACCATCGTCCGGGCGATGGCGGTGCGCGACGGGAAGGTGGTGGCGGCGGGGAGCGACGCGGAGGCGCGGGCGCTCGCCGGGCCGGGGACGCGCATCGTCGACCTCGCCGGGCGGCTGGTGACGCCGGGCTTCAACGACGCGCACGTCCACATCGCCGAGGGCGGCGGCGCACTGCTGGAGGCCGACCTCACGGGCGCCACCTCGCTGGCCGAGATCGAGCGCCGCGTGCGCGAGGCGGCGTCGAAGGCCGCTCCGGGCGCGTGGATCCAGGGGCGGGGATGGGACCAGACGCGGCTCCCCGCCGCGGAGCTGGGGCCCGGCGGCTGGCCGACCCGGGAGGTGCTGGATCGTGCGGCGCCCGCCAACCCCGTGGTCCTGTCGCGCGTGGACGGGCACACCTCGTGGGTCAACTCGGCGGCGCTGCGCATCGCGGGGGTCACGAAGGACACGCGCGACCCGCCCGGCGGCGAGATCGTCCGCGACCCGCGCACCGGCGAGGCCACGGGGATCCTGCGGGAGGGCCCGGCGCGCGGCCTGGTGACCACGAAGGTCCCGTCGCCCGGCCCGGCGCAGATCCGCCGGCAGATCCGCGCGGCGATGGAGCTGGCGGCGAGCACAGGCGTCACCAGCGTGCAGACGGACGTATCCCCCATCACCTCCGGCAGCTTCGACGAGAACGACCCTGCGCTTCCCGCCGCCTTCCGCGTGTTCCAGGAGCTGGAGCGGGAAGACTCGCTCACCTTCCGCGTGTACGCGTGGGTGCCGCTGACGCGCGAGTTCATCGCCGGGTTCGGCCGCCTGGGCATCCGCGCGCCTTACGGCGACCCGTGGCTGCGGCTGGGGATGGTGAAGGGGTACACCGACGGCTCGCTCGGCTCGCGCAGCGCCTACATGCTGACGCCGTACAGCGACGCGCCCAACACCCGCGGGCTGCCGCAGCACAGCGACCCGGGGCTCGACTCGCTGGTCGACGCGGCCGACGCGGCCGGGCTGCAGGTGATCCTGCACGCCATCGGCGACGCGGCCAACCGCCAGGCGCTCGACGCCTTCGAGCACGCCGAGCGGGCGAACCCGGCGCACGAGCGGCGGCACCGCATCGAGCACGCGCAGGTCATCGCGCCCTCCGACATCCCCCGCTTCCGCCAGCTCGGGGTGATCGCGTCGATGCAGCCCACGCACGCCACCAGCGACATGCGCTGGGCCGAGCAGCGCATCGGGCCGGAGCGGCTGAAGGGCGCGTACGCGTGGCGGTCGATGCTGAACGCGGGAGCGACGGTGATCTTCGGCACCGACTTCCCGGTGGAGCCGATTCGCCCGGTGGAGGGCGTCTACTCCGCCGTCACCCGCCAGAGCCGCGACGAGCCGGGCACCCCGCCGGGCGGGTGGATGCCGGAGCAGCGCCTCACCCGCGAGGAGGCGATCCGCCTCTACACCGCCGCGCCCGCGTTCGGCGAGTGGCAGGAGAAGGTGAAGGGGACGCTCCGCCCGGGGATGTACGCCGACTTCGTGGTCTGGTCCGCCGACCTCCTCACGATTCCAGCTGCCGAGATCCTCAAGGCCGAGCCGGTGATGACGGTCGTCGGCGGGCGCGTCGTGTACGAGAAGCGGTAAACAGCAATCTCTCACAGGGGTCACAGGGGTCACGGAGGAACTGCGCTCGGCTCCTCCGTGACCCCGGTGACCCCTGTGAGAGATTATCTGTTCTGGTTCGCGCGCTCCTTCGCCAAGGCGGCATACGCGGCGCGGACGAAGCGCTCGGGTGTCACGGGGCCGCGGCCCCAGCGCGCGTCGAACTGCGCCGTGGGGCGCGCGGCGACGGCGTCGTCCGCCGTCTTGCCGGCGTCGAGCAGGGGGGCGAGCCGGTCGCGCACGGCGGTCAGCATGTCGCGGAAGTCGCGCAGGTCCTGGAGCGTCGCCAGCGGCCCGCGCGCGGGGACGATGGGCTCGATGGCCTGCGGCGCGGCGGCGAAGCTGGTGGCGAAGTCGTCCATCGTCTTGATCAGCCCGCCGAGCGTGCCGCCATCCTCCGCGTCGATCTCCGGGTAGCCGTCGGTGGTGAGGCTGCTCAGGTAGAGCACCCCGGCGCGCTCGAAGTGCACCGCCACGTCCGAGCCGGTGGCGCCGTCCGGCTGCTTCACCAGGTGCGCGTCTTCGTCCCGGTCGAGCGCAATCTGCACCACCTCGGAGAACCCCAGCGACGGCGCGTGCGTCGTCCGCGCGCGCACGGCGGCGGAGTCGCCCGTCCGCCGCGCGCGCAGGATCGCGTAGCGCAGCCCCTCGTGCGCCATCGCCAGCGCACCGCGGCCTTCCCATCCCCCGTCCTCGAAACCGACCGCGCCGGGGCCGCTCATCAGCACCGCGTAGCGCACTGGCTGCGCATGCAGCGAATCCAGCGCGCGGCGCGCCTTCTCCACCAGCGCGGGCTCCTGCACCCCGGCGACCAGGGAGGTCCGCGCCCCCGTGATCAGCACCAGGTTGCGGCCGTGGTCCGTCACGACGTACGCGTGCGGCGCCACCTGCACCGCCAGCCCACCGGCCGCGGGCTGCTGCGCGCGCGCGGGTGCGGCGGCGAAGGCGAGGACGAGCGCGGCGAAGGCAGCGCGGCGGAGAGGGAGGTCGTTCATCGGGACAGGCGGGTCGGGGTCGGGCGCCGGTGGGATACGCGGGGTGCGGTGGACGCGACGAACGTACGCACGCGGCCGCCGGAGGGCAAAGCCGGTTGCGGATGCGGAAGCGAAGAGCGGGGCCGCGCGCGCGGCCCCGCTCTCTTTCATTCCGCCGTTACGGGCTCGTCCCGCCCGACGACCCGCTGCTGGAGCCGCCGCTCGGG
>DASYJZ010000841.1:0-15629 GCA_035995965.1 Longimicrobium sp.
CCAGCCCGCCCTGCGACAGGGTGGCGAAGAAGAGCGCCGCCAGCACCACGCCCACGGGGTCGTTGCGCCCCACCAGCGCCACCGCGATCCCCAGGAACCCGGCGCCGCCCGCGAAGCCGTCTTCGTAGTAACCCTTGTAGCCGAGCACGAAGTTCACCCCCCCGAGCCCCGCGAGCGCCCCCGACACCGCCATCGCCCGCCACCACACGCCGCCCACGCGCACGCCGCCGTACTCCGCCGCGTCCGGCTGCAGCCCCACCGCGCGCAGCTCGTAGCCGCGGCGCGTGCGGAAGAGGTACCACCACACCCCGGCCGCGGCCAGGAGCGCCAGCACGAGGGTCCAGTTGGCCGCGGAGCCGGTGAACGGCCCGTTCAGGCGGGGGATGGCGCCCGCGTGGATCGGCGGCGTGTGCAGCGTCTCGGGGACGTGCAGCTTCGCGGCGACGATCCAGTTCAGCAGCGCCAGGGTGATGAAGTTCAGCATGATGGTGACGATCACCTCGTGCGCGCCGAAGCGGGCCTTAAGCGCTCCCGGCACCGCGCCCACCGTCCCCCCGCCGACCGCCGCCGCGATGATGCAGAGCGGCACCGCCAGCACCGCCGGCGACCCGACCGGGAGCGCCAGCCCGACGACCGCCGCCAGGAACCCGCCCGCCGCGAGCTGCCCCTCGGCGCCGATGTTGAAGAGCCCGGCGCGGAGCGCCAGCGCCACCGCCAGCCCGGTGAACGTCAGCGAGGTCGCCTTGTACAGCACCTGACCGAAGCCGTAGGCGTTCCCCCAGGTCCCCTCCAGCAGCAGCCGGTAGACGGCGCCGGGCGACTGGCCGAAGGAAAGGATCAGCAGGTCGCCCACTACCACCGCGGCCAGGATCGCGACGATGGGGGGAAGCAGCGCCTCCTCCAAGCGGGCCCGCCCGCGGGAGCGGCGGGCCGCGGGAGGCGCCTCGGGCGGGGCGGGCGAAGTCGGATCCAGCACGGTGCTCACGCGGCCTCCCGCCGTGCGCCGGTCATGTAGGGGCCCAGCACCTCTTCGCTGGCCTGGTCGCGCGGGAGGACGACGGCGAAGCGGCCCGCGTACATCACCGCGATGCGGTCCGCCAGCGCCAGGATCTCGTTCAGCTCGGCCGACACGAGCAGGATCGCCTTGCCGGCGTCCCTCGCCTGGCGCAGGCGGTCGTGGATCAGCTCCACGGCGCCCACGTCCACGCCGCGGGTGGGCTGCGCGGCCAGCAGCACGCGGAAGTCGCGCATCATCTCGCGCGCCACCACCACCTTCTGCTGGTTCCCGCCGGAGAGGGCGCGCGCCGGGAGCTCCGGGTCCGCCGGGCGGATGTCGTAGCCCGCGACCTGCTCGCCGGCGTTGCGGTCGATCCGGTCGCGGTCGAGCGCCATCCCCTTCTGGAAGCGGTGCTGCTGGCCGAGCACCAGGTTCTCGGCGACGGAGTACTCCAGCAGCAGCCCACGCCGGTGCCGGTCTTCGGGGATGTGCGAGAGCCCGGCGTCGCCGCGCTGGCGCACGAAGAGCGCGGTCACCTCCTCGCCGTCCAGCAGGATGGAGCCGGAGACGGCGGGGGTGAGCCCCGCGATGGCCTCGATCAGCTCCGTCTGCCCGTTCCCCTCCACCCCGGCGATCCCCAGGATCTCACCCGGGCGCACCTCGAAGCTCACCCCGTCCACCGCGCGCGGCCGCCCGTGGGCGCTCACCACCAGGTCGCGCACCTCCAGCGCCGCGCGCCCCTCGGTCCGCGCGCGGCTGGGGCGGTAGAGGTCGGCCTCGGCGGCGAGCGCCACCTCGCGCCCCACCATGGCCCGCGCGATGTCCGCCGGCGTGGTGTCGGCGGTGCGGATGCGGTCGACGGTGGTGCCGGCGCGCATCACCGTGATGTTGTCGGAGATGTCCATCACCTCGTCGAGGCGGTGGGTGATCAGCACCACGGTGGCACCCTGGTCGCGCAGCCGCCGGAGCACGGTCCACAGCTCCTGCACCTCGGGGGGCGAGAGAACGGCGGTGGGCTCGTCCAGCACCAGCACCTTCGCGCCGCGGTAGAGGGCCTTCAGGATCTCGACCCGCTGCGCCTCGCCCACGGAGAGGCGGCTGACCAGGCGGCCCGCGTCCACGGCGAGGCCGGTGGAGCGGGAGAGCTCCTCCACCTCGCGGCGGGCGCGGTCGCGGTCCACCACCAGGCCGGCGCGCGGCTCCATCCCCAGCACCACGTTCTCGGCGACGGTGAGGGTGGGGACGAGCATGAAGTGCTGGTGCACCATCCCCACCCCGGCCGCGATCGCCTGCGCGGTGCTCCACCCGGTCACGCCCTGGCCGAAGACTTCGACCGTGCCCGCGTCGGGGGTGAACATCCCGCTCAGGATGCGCATCAGGGTGCTCTTGCCGGCGCCGTTCTCGCCGACCAGGGCGTGGATCTCGCCGGCGCCCACCTCCAGGGTCGCCCCGCGGTTGGCGCGCACGTCGCCGAAGCGCTTGTCGATGCCGGCCATGCGCACCACGGGTGCGGCCGATGTGTCCGGGGGCATGGGAGGGGGTAGGGGGTGGGGATGGGCTTCAGCGCTCGCTGGGCACGTGGATGCGCCCGGCGATGATGTCGGCCTTGAGCTGCTCCACGCGGGCGCGCACCGCGGGTGGGATCAGGGTCCGGTTGTGCTCGTCGTAGACGTAGCGCACGCCGCCCTCCTTGAGCCCCAGCCAGTAGATGCCGCCGTGGAAGCGGTTCTCGCGCACCCACTTCACCGCGTCGAACACGGCGTTGTCCACGCCCTTGACCATGCTGGTGAGCACGTAGCCGGGCGCCTCGCCGTACTGGTCGGCATCCACGCCGATGGCGAGCTTGCCGGTGGCGCGGGCCGCCTCGAACACCCCCAGCCCGGTGGAGCCGGAGGCGTGGAAGATCACGTCGACGCCCTGGTTGTACTGGCTGAGCGCCAGCTCCTTGCCGCGCCCCGGGTTGCGGAAGGCCTCGGGCGTCACGCCGGCGTACTGCGCGGTCACGCGGCAGTCGGGGCACACCTGCTTCACCCCGGCGCGGAAGCCCGCCTCGAACTTGTGGATCAGGGGGATGTCCATCCCACCCACGAAACCGACCTTCTTCGTCTTCGACACCAGCGCGGCGATGGCGCCCACCAGGAAGGAGCCCTGCTCCTCGCGGAACTTGAGCGCCGCGAGGTTGGGCGGCGGCGCGAGGGTGTTCCCCTGCGCGTCCGTTGTCAGCGCGTAGTCCACCCCGGCGAAGTGCACGCCGGGGTACTCCTTCGCGAGCTGCGTCAGGTCGTCGGAGAAGATGAAGCCGACGCCGAGCACCAGGTCCATGTGCTGCGCGGCCAGCAGGCGGAGCCCGGCCTCGCGGTCGGAGCCCTCGCCCGGCTCCACGAAGCGCACCTCGGCGCCGAGCTCGCGGGCCGCGCGCATGGCGCCGGCGTAGGCGCCGTCGTTGAAGCTCTTGTCGCCGCGCCCGCCCACGTCGAACACGACGCCGACCGTCAGCGGGCGCCCGCCGCGTGCCGCACGGGGCGCCTGCGCGCCGCCGGGACGGACGAACAGGAGGGCGACGTGCAGGGCGAGGAGCACGCCGAGAAAGACGAGGAGCTTGCGCATGCGGATAGAATCGTCCGTCGCCCGCGCGCCGTCAAGCAGACGTTTCGCGGGTTTTCATGGGTTCGTCGCGTCGCGCGGGTGGTGGTGCACGCGTCGGCTGCAGATCCTTCGGCCTGACGCGCCGTGGAGAAGGCCGCGGGTACGCCGTGGCCGGCCTCGGGACGACGTCTCTATGTGGTTGCTGAGGAAAGGCTTGGGTCCGTCTCGCGCCGTCGTTCGAACGCCGATCGTCGCAGCGCCGCCAACGAGGTGCGGGGGCGGCGTCGGCCTTCACCGGGTCGCGGTAGTTCACGAACATCACCTGACCGCCTCCGGGGCCGAGGTACGCGCGGCGCGGCGGACGGCCCACGAAGCGCATCCCCGCCGACACCCGCACGGTGCCGCCGGGGACGATCGCGTCCTGGTACTCGCGCTGAGCGCCGCCCGCCCGCGCCCCACCGAATCGCCCAGGAGGGTGAGCCATGCTTGCCCCATCCCCCGCGCGCCCCGAAGTTCAGCCGCGCGTCGGACGCCAACCGGGACAGATCGAGCGAGATGCCGGAATACGAGGTGACGCGGGCGACCGCGGTGTCGGAGGGGGAGGCCCGCGGCTTCGTGGTGGGCCGCGAGGAGATCGTGCTCTGCAAGGTGGACGGCGAGATCTACGCCCTGCAGGGTCTCTGCACGCACGAGGCGCTGCCTCTGGACGGCGGCGAGGTGGAGGACGGCATCCTCACCTGCGAGTGGCACGGCGCGCGCTTCGACGTGCGCACCGGCGCGGTCTGCTCGCCCCCCGCCAGCATCCCCCTGCGCGGCTTCGACACGCGGGTGGACGACGAGGGGCGCGTCTTCGTGACCATCGGCTGACGGCCGCAGGTGCCTTCCACCGACCCGAGCGGCGCGCGCGTCGCCATCGTGATGATGAGCGCGATCGGCGACGCGGTGCACACCCTCCCCGTGGTCAACTCGCTGCGCGCCGCCGCGCCCGGCATCCATCTCACCTGGGTCATCCAGCCCGGCCCTCACGCCCTCGTCGCGGGCCATCCCGCCGTGGACGAGTTCATCCTCTTCGACCGCAAGCGCGGCTGGCGCGCCTTCGCCGACGTGCGGCGCGCGCTCGCCGGGCGGCGGTTCGACCTGGTGCTGGCGCTGCAGGTCTATCTCAAGGCGGGGCTGGTGACGGCCATGATCGACGCGCCGCGCAAGCTGGGGTTCGACCGGGCCCGCGCGCGCGACTTCAACTGGCTGTTCACCACCGAGCGCATCGCCCCACGCGGCCAGCGGCACGTGCAGGACCAGTACCTCGAGTTCCTGGACCACCTGGGCGTGCCGCCGCTGCTGGAGTGGGGCCTGGGCCCGACGGAGGAAGAGGCCGCGCGCTACGCCCCGCTCCTCGCCGGCCTGGACCGTCCGGCAGTGGCGCTCGTCGTCGGCACCAGCAAGCCGGGGAAGGAGTGGCCGGCCGAGCGCTACGCGAAGCTGGTCGATCTCCTCGAGGGCGACCTGGGCGTGCGGACGATGCTGGTCGGCGGCCGCTCGCCCCGCGAGCTCGAGGCCGCCGACACGATCAAGGCGCTGGCCCGCCATGCGCCACTCGACCTGCTGGAGTGGGACCTCCGCCGCCTGGTATACCTCCTCGGCCGCGCCGACGTGCTGGTGAGTCCCGACACGGGCCCGCTGCACGCCGGCGTCGCGCTCAGCACGCCGACGGTCGCGCTGATGGGCTACACCAACCCCAAGCGCGTCGGCCCGTACCGCCGCTTCCCCGAGCTGCTGATCGACGCCTACGGGGACCCGGGCGAAGGCTACCCCGTCAGCGCCGAGTACCGTCCCGGCCGCATGGAGCGCATCACCCCCGAGCAGGTGGCGGAGAAGGTCGAGCTCGCGCTGAAGACGTATCCACGCGCCGGGCGTAGTTGAAGACGACACGTCGTTCTTCTCAATCCGAGAATTGACCCAAAACTGCGTATGTGGCGTGAATTATCCTTTTCGTTGTTTGTGACGTGCGAGTGTGAGAGTGACGCTCTGAGCTACACTGCAAAGCCCGCCGTTTAGAGTCGCGATCTGTATCCCGACTCGACCTCTCGACGTTTCTCGAATCACACGAAAGAACCCATGCGCGCTTCAAGGTGCATGCGCGGCTGGCCGTTGCGCGCCTGCCTGGGCCTGCTGCTGGCCGGCTCAGCGGCGTGCGAGGACGTCGGGCAGGCCAGGATGGCGATCGGTGCCCCGACGGACGAAGCCGAGCCCGACGGGTCGGCGCTGGACCGGGCAGTTCGCTGGGGGCGTGACATCCACCTGCAGGAGACCGACCAGGTGGTGAACGTGCTCGTCCGGATGAACCTCGACCCGCGCGGCGGGTTCGTGGTCGCCGACCAGCAGGAGAACCAGATCCGCCATTACGACGCGCGAGGCAGGCTGCGGGCCCACGTTGGCGGTACGGGAGGCGGGCCGGCCGAGTTCGGCGCGCTCCACCGCGCGCTTCCCCTGTCTTCCGGTGGGTTCCTCGGAATCGACTCCTATCAGCGCGGCGTGGAGTTCGATTCAGCCGGTGGCGTGGTGCGGACCTTCCGTACGCCGGTTGGTCCGCTGCACGACGCGAGGCTCGTGAACGACACGCTGCTCCTCCTGGGCGGCGACATCCCGCGGCGGAAGCCGTCGCCGCTGCGGCCGCGCGTGCACCTCTGGAACCTGGCGCGCGGCTCGCTGGTGCGGAGCTTTTTCGTGCCGCCGGTGCACGGTCGTGCACACGAGCTCGCCGCGGAGGTAGCGGGCTTCGTGGCGACGGACGTGCGGCACGACACCGTGGCCGCCGCGTTCGCCCTCACCGACACCGTCTACTTCTTCGACCTGAACGGCCGGCCGCTTCGCAAGGTGCCGATTCCGTTCAGGCACTTCCGGCGCCTCGTCGAGGGACGCCCCGTGCCAGGCCATAGCTCCAGCGTGGTCGCCGCACGGGAGTGGATCGGGTCCTTCTCGCTGCTCTCGCACGTGTTCTGGCTCCGCGACGGCACGCTGCTGGTCCAATACCAGGACCGGATCGGCACCGAACCGCACTGGTGGCTCCTGGCCATGACGG
Organism: Longimicrobium sp.; assembly: GCA_035995965.1. Classification (GTDB taxonomy): domain Bacteria; phylum Gemmatimonadota; class Gemmatimonadetes; order Longimicrobiales; family Longimicrobiaceae; genus Longimicrobium. The sequence goes on from DASYJZ010000841.1 coordinate 6,663, forward strand.
CGGCGGGCGCACCCCTTTTCGAAGCCGTGGGGACCCCCTACCTGATCGAGGTCGACAGGGCCACGGACGATCTCTACTTCCAGAAGCCCGGGTCGCCGACACCCGACGTATGGACACTGGCCAGGCTGCGCTGACGCGCCGCGTCGCCGCCGCTCTCGGCGTGGCCGCCGCCGCGTCTTGCGCGGCCTCCGCCGACGCCGTCCCCAGAGGCGAGCGCTTCCCTCTCGGCTCCGGTGCCGCGCCGATGGAGATCGTGTGGGTCCTCCGGCCGGACGACTACCTCACCTGCCAGACCGCCGCCGACGGGGTGCGGCGGCTACAGCGGCAGTACGGCGGAGCGCTCCCGGTCTCGGTGGTGGGGGTCGGAGCGCATCCCGAGTGGCTGCGCGGCTTCCTGCGGCGGCAGCGGATCGAGGCGGGGATCACGAGCCTCTCGGAGCGCGATTTTCGTCGCCGCTTCCGGCGACAGCCTACGCCCTGACTCTACCTGCTGCGCAACGGCAAGGTGCTCGACGTCGTGCCCGGGCGCGGCGCGGTGTATCCCCGGGCGCGGTGGGGCCCCGCTATCGATTCGGTGCGCGCGGCGGACGCTCGGCCAGGCGAAGCGGGCGAAGCGCACGCACGCACTCACGTTGTCCATGGGAGGGATCCATGAGACGCCCCACCTGCTGACCACTGCGCTGGTCGCCACCGCGCTGGCTGTCGCCCACGCCGCCGCCCCCACACGGGCGGGCGCGAACGCGGCGGCCCACATGTGGGGTCTCACCACGCTCGGAGAGTACTGCTTCGGCACCTGCGGAAGCCAGAACATCTGCTGCAAGATCACCATCATCGCGCCGCCGCCCTGATCCGGAGGTTTTCGCAGGGAATGCGCGAGCCAGGGCAATCATCCACCCCCTTCATGATGGGAGGAATCGTGAGACGCACACGATCGTACCTGCTGGCAACCACGCTGGCCGCGGCCGTGCTGGCCATCGGCCACGCCGCCGCCCCGCGAATGGCGCGCGCGAGCACGACGGCCCACGCCTGGGGGATCGGCACCCTCGGAGAGACCTGCGGCGGCGTCTGCGGGTCCCAGAACATCTGCTGCAAGATCACGATCATCGCGCCGCCGCCCTGAGCGGAGTGTTTACCTTCTCTGCGCACCCGCGCCGCGGGCGCGAATCGCCCGCGCGCCACGGATGACGCCTCGCTCGACGTTCCACCCGCTCGTGCTCCTCGCGCTCCTCGCTTCCGGCTGTAACCCGGCGGCGGGGAGCGCGCCGTTTGTCGAGCGCGACAGCGCGGGGGTGCGCCTCGTCGCCAGCGCGCGGCGGCTGTGGCGAGCTGGCCGGGAGTGGCGCGTCGACAGTCTGCCCGCGGTGGAGATCCGTGGCGGGCCGGCGGGTCCGCCGCGCGAGGTGGTGGCGGGGGTGGTCCTTCCCTCGGGCGACGTGGTGGTGGCGGACGGCGCGTCGCAGGAGGTGCGCTGGTACGACGGAAGCGGCCGGTATCTCCGCTCTTGGCGAGGGGACGGCAGCCCGGGCGGCGAGTTCGGCTCCCTCGCGGCCCTCGCGGCGCTGGACGATGGCGGCGTGCTCGCGTGGGACGGGGCCACCCTGCGCTCCGTCCGGTTCGGCGCGGATGGCACCCCGCGCCCGTCCCCGCCGCTTTCCGCGGACGAGCCGGGCCGCCTCGAAGGCGTGTTCGGTGACGGCTCGCTCCTGTTCGGAGGTGCCCGGAGCAACGAGTTCGTGGTGTCGCCCGTGCCCCGGCGCGAGCCGTTCGCGCTCGTCCGCTATTCGGCCCCGCCGCCGCGAGTCGACACGCTGCGCGAGGAGTTGGGGCCGGAGGAGTTCACCTGGGGTGGGGAGGGCTTCGCGCTGCGCCAGCCCGCGCCGTTCGGCCGGCGCACGTTCGTCGCGGCGTGGGGACGCCGGCTCTGGATCGCCGACAGCGAACGCTTCGAAGTGCGCACCTACGACGACGCGGGGCGCCTTCTCCGCGTAGCCCGTGCCGCCGTCGCGCCGCAGCCGATCGACGCCCGTGAGCGCGAGCGCTTCCGCGCCCGCCTGGCGGCACGTGCCCGCGCCAGCCTCTCCGCGGGAACCGCCGACTCGCTGCTGGCGAGCCTCCCGTTCCCCGCCACCCGGCCGGCGTTCGCGGAGCTGCGCGTCGACAGTGATGGCCGAGTCTGGCTCCGGAGCGCGGCCTCGGACCACGACCGCCGCTGGACGGTGCTCGACGAGCGCGGGCGGATGCTCGGCACCGTGCTCCTGCCAGCCGGACTTGATGTCCTCGACATCGGCCCCGACGTCGTCCTCGGCGTGTGGACCGACGCACGCGGGAACCAGCATCTCCGTCTGCACCGGCTTCGCCGCCGCTAGACACGCGGATCAACGATCGGACGGAAATAATCGTCGATTTGGCGCAGACCTATCCGAACGGCGACGGCCGAAGCACGCCGACAGGCGGGGCCGAACCACGCCGGTTCGGCCCCGCTGCTTCATCCCCCCTACTCGCCCTTGCCGCGCTCCTCCTTCGGCACCTTCGCGAGGTCCACGCCGGGAGGCCAGCCTTCGCCGTAGCCCTCGCGGAACACGGCCCAGTGCTCCGGGCCCAGCCCCGCCTCCAGCTTGCGCGCGGAGCGGGCCAGCCGCCGCAGGTCGCGCTCGCGGCGCGCGGGCGACACCGGCGTCGCGGAGACCGTCGCCTTGTCGAAGTCGAGCACGTACACCTCCTCGGCGCCCTCGGCGGGGAGCACCAGCAGGTTGCGCAGGTTGAGGTCGGCGTGGGCGACGCCGGCGGCGTGCATCATCGCCGTCTGCCGCCCCGCCTCGCGCAGCACGCCGCGCCGCCGCTCCTCGTCCGCCTCCGCGGCGAGCCAGGCGGCCAGGTTCGATCCCCCCGACAGCAGCACCGTCGCCAGCCAGGCGCGGTACCCGGCCACCCGCGCCGGGCGCTCGATCGCCGCCACCACCACCGGGGTGCGCACCCCGCCGGCGCGCGCCCGCTCGGCGGCGCGCAGCTCGTCGAAGGCGCGGTTGCCGCCGAAGTACAGGCCGCGGTTCACCAGCCGCATCATCCCGCCGCGGCGGTAGCGCCGCACCACCACGCGCGAGCCGTTGGGGAGGGTGGCCACCGGGTGCGCCTCGCGGCCGCCGGCCACCACCTCCTCGGCGCGGATCTGGTCGGGGTCCGACAGGTGCTCGGCGGCGTCTTCCCAGCCGCGGCGCACCAGCAGCCGGGTGCGGCCGTCCTGCATCGGGACGAAGTCGGCCAGCGTGGCCTCGGGTGGCGTGGGCTCTCGGCTCATGCGGCCCAAGCTGCGCACGCGCCTCGGCCCTTGTCAAATCCGCGGTTGCGCGCGCCCCGCCCGCGTTGACCCCGCCCGGCGCGCCGGATAGCTTTTCGCTCCATGCCCGCCCCCGCCAAGCGACTCCTCTGGGTCGACGACGAGATCGACCTGCTGCGCCCGCACCTGCTGTTCATGCAGGGGCGCGGCTACCACGTGGACGCCGTCTCCAACGGCGACGACGCGCTGGAGCTGCTGCGCCTCTCCCCCTACGACCTGGTGCTGCTCGACGAGCAGATGCCCGGCCGCAGCGGGATGCAGGTGTTCGACGAGCTGCGGCGGATGGACCCGCGTGTGCCGGTGGTCATGGTGACCAAGAGCGAGGAAGACCGCACCATGACCGAGGCGATCGGCCGGCGCGTGGCCGACTACCTGGTGAAGCCGACCTCGCCGCGGCAGGTGCTCTCCGTGGTCACCCGCCTGCTGGAGGGGCGCCAGATCCAGCAGCAGCTCGTCGCCCGGGACTTCGCGGGGCGCTTCCGCGCGCTGAACGCGGGCGGCGGGCCGGAGCGCGGCTGGCGCGAGTGGGCGCGCGACTACTCGGAGCTGGTGGACTGGGAGCTGCGGCTGCGCGCCGCCGGCGAGACGGGGCTGCTGGCCGCGCTGGAGACGCTGCTCGACGACTTCCGCCGCGAGTTCTGCGAGTTCGTCTGCCAGGAGTACGGCGGCTGGGTGAACGGCGCCGCCGACCGGCCGCCGCTCTCCGTCGACATCGTCCCCCAGTTCGTGGCGCCGATGCTGGGCCCCGGCGCGCGCGTGCTCTTCGTGGTGATCGACTGCCTGCGGCTGGACCAGTGGCGCACGCTGATCCCCCTGCTGGAGCCGCACGCCACGGTGGAGGAGGCGCTGTACTACTCCATCCTCCCCACCGCCACCCCCTTCTCGCGCAACGCCATCTTCTCCGGCCTCTACCCGGACGAGATCTCGGCCCGGGTGCCGGGGTGGTGGGGGTGGGAGGGCGAGGGGAGCCTCAACTCCTTCGAGGGCGAGCTCTTCCGCGAGCAGGTGCTGAAGCTGGAGCACCCGCCCGGCTCGGTGCACTACGAGAAGGTGTTCGACACCGGCGACGGCGAGGCCATGCTGCGCCGCCTCCCCGCGCACCTCTCGCAGCCGGGCGCCACGGCGGTGGTCTTCAACTTCGTCGACCAGCTCACCCACGGCCGCTCCGAGAGCGCGGTGCTGATGGAGGTGGCGCGCGACAAGGAGGCGCTGCGCGCGCTCACCCGGCAATGGTTCGAGCGCTCCGAGGCGCTCACCGCCATCCGCGAGGCGCTGCGGCGCGGCATCCCGGTGCTGGTGACCACGGACCACGGCTCCATCCACTGCCACCGCCCGGCCACCGTCTTCGCCAAGCGCGACACCACGCAGAACCTGCGCTACAAGTTCGGCGACGACCTGCGCGCCGAGGACCCGGCCACCGCCCTCTCGGCGAGCGACCCGGCCACGCTGCGCTTTCCGCCGGGGCGGCAGGCGACCAACTACCTGATCGCGCTCGAGGACGTCTTCTTCGTCTATCCCACCAAGCTGCGCCAGTACCAGGCGCGCTACCGGGGAAGCTTCCTGCACGGCGGCATCAGCCCCGAGGAGATGATCCTGCCGGTGGCGCTGCTCACCCCGCGATGAAGACCTACCTGCGCATCCTGCGCTACCTGCGTCCCCAGCGCCGGCTCTTCGCGCTGGCGATCGTGGGGATGACGCTGGACAACGCCCTCGACGCGTTCAGCTTCACCCTGCTCATCCCCTTCCTGGACCTGCTCTTCAACGGCGGGCGCACGCTGGCGCAGGGGAGCGGGACGTTCGGCGCGGGAACCCTCGGTGGGCTGCTGCGCTGGGCGGTGGCGGGGGTGACGGACGACACCACCCCGATGGGTGCGCTGCGCGCCGTGGTGGCGCTGCTCTTCGCGGTGTTCCTGCTGAAGAACATCGCCAACTACGTGTGGACCTTCACCGTGTCGGTGATCGAGGGCCGGGTGACGCGCGACCTGCGGCGCGACATCTACGCGCACCTGCTGCGCCTGGGCTTTCCCTTCTTCCAGCGCACGCGCACCGGGCAGGTGATCTCGCGGGTGACCAACGACGTGGACCAGATGCGGGCCCTGGTCACCAGCAGCCTGGCCAAGCTGCTCTCCTCCGCCATCCAGGCGCTCTTCTACGTGACGGCGCTGCTGCTGATCTCGTGGAAGCTCACCCTGGTGGCATTGCTGTTCGTCCCGCCCATGCTGGGGCTGTGGGCCCGCTTCCGGAAGCGGCTGAGGCGCGGCGTGCTGCGCGTGTGGGACGCCGTGGGCGAGGTCGCCAGCCACGTGCAGGAGACGGTGGCGGGGGTCCGGCTGGTGAAGGCCTCGGGCGCGGAGGCGTGGGAGGAGGAGCGCTTCGCCCGCCTCACCCAGACGCACTACCGGGCGCTCGTGCGCAACGACCGCTGGAGCAAGTTCTTCGCGCCGGCCACGGAGATGATCTCGGCCGTCACCATCCTGGTGCTGCTCTGGTACGGGAGCTGGCTGGTGCTGGGGGAGCGCTCGCTCAGCGCGCAGGCGTTCCTGGCGGCGCTGATGTTCGCGGGGAAGCTGGCGGTGCCGATCAAGTACCTGGGGCAGTACCCGTCGCAGGTGCAGCCGGGGATCACCGCGGCCGAGCGCGCCTTCGAGCTGATGGACGCGCCCATCGAGGTGGTGGAGCGCGCCGACGCCGCTCCCTTCCCCGGCTTCCACCAGGCGCTCCGCTTCGAGCGGACGGGGTTCGCGTACGCCTCCGGCACGCCGGTGCTGGAGGAGATCGACCTGGTGGTCCGCCCCGGCGAGGTGGTGGCGCTGGTGGGGCCGAGCGGGGCGGGGAAGAGCACGCTGGCGGACCTGGTGCCCCGCTTCCACGACCCCACCGAGGGCCGCATCACCCTGGACGGCGTGGACCTGCGCGACCTGCGGCTGAGCGAGCTGCGGGGGATGCTGGGGATGGTGACGCAGGAGACCATCCTCTTCCACGACACGGTGCGCAACAACATCGCCTACGGCCTTCCCGAGGCGCCGCAGGCGGCGGTGGAGGCGGCGGCGCGCGCGGCGAACGCGCACGAGTTCGTCGCCGCGCTGCCGCAGGGGTACGACACGGTGCTGGGGGAGAAGGGGACGCGGCTCTCCGGCGGCCAGCGGCAGCGGATCGCCATCGCGCGGGCGCTGCTGCGCAACCCGCCGCTGCTGATCCTGGACGAGGCCACCAGCGCGCTCGACACGGAGAGCGAGCGGCTGGTGCAGCAGGCGATCGACGAGGTGATGGAGGGGCGTGCGGTGCTGGTGATCGCGCACCGCCTGTCCACCGTGCACCGCGCCGACCAGATCGTGGTGCTCGACCGCGGCCGCATCGTGGAGCGCGGCACCCACGACGAGCTGCTGCGCGCGGGCGGCCTCTACCGCCGCCTGCACGACCTGCAGTTCTCCGGCGATGCCCTGCGCCCCGTCACCGTCCCGGACGAGGGGGAGGACGAGTAGTGCGAAGGTGCGGAAGTGTCGAAGTGCGCACGGCCGTCCGCTGCTCGCACCACGGCCGAGGCGCAGTCCGCGCAGGCGGACTTCGTGCCGTTCCAGCGGCGGGTTTCCATCCCGCCGGCGTAGCCAACCAACGGACCCGATCTGTCGATCCATGAACGTGCCTCTGCTGGACCTCAAGGAGCAGTACCATTCCATCGCCGACGAGGTGATGCGCGCGGTGCAGTCGGTGATCGACGACCAGCGCTTCATCCTCGGCCCCGTGGTGGACGAGTTCGAGCGGCAGGTGGAGGCGAAGCTCGGCGTGAAGCACGCCGTGGGCTGCGCCAGCGGCACGGACGCCATCCTCCTGGCCCTGCGCGCCTTCGACTGCACCGGCGCGGAGGTGGTCACCACGCCGTTCACCTTCTTCGCGACCGCGGGGACGGTCCACAACGTCGGCGCGCGGCCGGTGTTCGCCGACATCGACCCTGACACCTTCAACCTGAGCCCCGAGGCCGCCGAGGCGGCGATCACCGAGCGCACCCGCGCCGTGATCCCCGTGGACCTGTTCGGGCAGATGGCGGACATGGCGGCCTTCCGCGCGCTCGGCGACCGCCGAGGCGTGGCGGTGATCGAGGACGCGGCGCAGGCGATCGGCGCGCGCCAGCGGACGGCCGGCGGCGAGTGGATCACCACCGGGACGCTCGCCGACGCCTGCACCTTCTCCTTCTTCCCCAGCAAGAACCTGGGGGCCTTCGGCGACGCGGGGTTGACGACCACGAACGACGACGCCACCGCCGAGCGCCTGCGCAAGCTGCGGGTGCACGGCGGGATGCAGATGTACCACCACGAGGAGGTGGGCTACAACTCGCGCCTCGACGCGCTGCAGGCCGCCGTGCTCGCCGCCAAGCTCCCGCACCTGGACGGGTGGAGCGCCGGCCGCCGCGCCCACGCCGCGTACTACGACCAGGCGCTCGCGGGGATCGACGGCGTCACCACTCCGGTCGTGCGGCCGGGGAACGAGTCCATCGTCAACCAGTACACGCTGCGCGTCGCGGGCGGGAAGCGCGACGCGCTGCGCGAGCACCTGACCGCCGCCGGCGTCGGCTCCTCCGTCTACTACCCGGTGCCGCTGCACCTGCAGGAGTGCTTCGCCTACCTGGGCTACCGGGAGGGCCAGTTCCCGGAGTCCGAGCGCGCCTGCCGGGAGGTGCTGTCGATCCCCGTCTTCCCCGAGCTCTCCGAGGCGCAGCTCGCGTACGTCGCGGACACGATCCGCGGGTTCTTCGGGGCGTGAGACAGGATGCGCACGAACCGACCCGGCCATCGCGATAGCCCCTCGAATGTCATCCTGAGGCCGACCAGGCCTGACCTTCGGCTGCATCGACGTTCGCAGGCCGAAGGATCCATACTCCGCCCTCGGAACCAGGCTTCCGACGGGCAACGGGGGGGACGACGGGTGGGCGACCGACGGGCTGGAAACCCGCCGCTGGAACGGCACGAAGTCCGCCTGCGCGGACTGCGCCTCGGCCTCGGTGCGACCGGCGGAGGGAGATGCGGGGCAGGTGCGTTCGCTCGTTCGCACCTTCGCACTTTCGCACGCTCGCACTGATGTTCGTCGTCGCGCACAACGGCGCGCGCATCTGGGGCGGGGCGGAGCGCGCGACGGCACTCCTCCTCGCGGGGCTCCAGGGGCGTGGACATCGCGTGCTCCTCCTCTGCAACGCGGAGCTGGTCGCTCGGCACGCGGAGGAGCTGGGCGTCCCCACGCGCATCTGCCGGCTCGGCGGTGCCGGGATGTTCCCACACGCCGTGCGGCTCGCGGCGGTGCTGCGGCGGCTGCGGCCGGACGCGTTCATCGTCGGAACCTTCCGCAAGCTCTTCCTCGCGGCGCTCGGGGCGCGGCTGGCGGGGGTGCCGCGGGTGGTGCAGCGCATCGGCCTGGAGACCGACCGGCCGGCACGCGGGCTCCGCTACCGCTGGGCCCTCGGCCACCTGGTCGACGCCGTGGTGGTGAACGCCGAAGCCATGCGCGCCGCCTTCCTGGCCGCCGCCCCGCGGCGCGACCCCGCCCGCGTGCTCACCCTCTACCACGGCCCGCGCGTCGCGCCGCCGTCGCGCGCGGCGGACGAGGTGCGGCGCGAGCTGGGGATCCCGCCCGGGGCTATGGTG
>DASYJZ010000842.1:0-5664 GCA_035995965.1 Longimicrobium sp.
GCCGAGCACGACCTGCTGACGGCGCGCAGCCAGCTCCTCGCCGCCCGATCGGCGTGGCAGGCCGACCCGATCGCGGCAAACCTGGCGGCCCGCGCCGCCGCCGAGGCGCAGCTCACCAGCGCGCTGCACGGCCTCACCGTCGCCGTCGAAGCGTATCCGCAGCTCCAGGCGAGCGGCGGCTTCCGCGACCTGCAGCAGCAGCTCGCGCAGATCGAAGACGCCATCCAGAGCGCGCGCCGCTACTACAACGCGGTGGTGCGGGAATTCAACGCGAAGACCATGCAGTTCCCCTCGAACCTGGTCGCGGGCACATTCGGCTTCCAGGGGCGCGAGTTCTTCGAGGCCGGCGAGGCCGAGCGCGCGACCCCTCGGGTGAGCTTCTGACCCTCCGGCGGACGCGCCGCGGCCCGCGGCGCGTCCGTCTCTCGACCTCCCCGAACCACCGCCCCCGAATGCGACGCGCCTTCGTCCTCCTCTTCTCCCTCGCGGCCGCACTGGCCGCGCCCGCGGCGCTGCACGCGCGCGACATCGTCATCCGCGACTACCAGAGCGACGTGGTGGTGAACCGCGACGGTACGACGGACGTCACCGAGACGCTGCGCGTGTACTTCGAGGGAAGCTGGAACGGCATCTTCCGCGACCTCTCGCTCCAGCACATGACCGGGCAGGGGCGCAAGACGCGGCTGGACGTCCACGTCCTCGGCGTGGCCGATGCGGACGGACGACCGCTGCAGTACTGGGAGGAGCACCCCGAGTCCGGCGTGCTCCGCATCAAGATCGCCGTCCCCGGCGCGTCGGACGCGGAGCGGACGGTGGCGATCCGCTATCGGGTGCGGAACGCGGTCCGCTTCTTCTTCGCCGGCGACCCGGGCGGGATGCACGACGAGCTGTACTGGAACGCCACCGGCAACGCCTGGGACTTTCCGATCGAGCACGCCCGCGCGCGCATCACCGTGCCCGACGGCGCGCTCCCGACGCAGCAGCACGCCTACACGGGGTACGCGGGCTCCACGGCGAACGACGCGACCGTCTCGGTGAATGGCCAGACCGTCGCGGCCGAGGTGACGCGGACGCTCGCTCGGGGCGAGGGGCTCACCCTCGCCGTGGCCTGGCCCGCGGGGGTGCTGGCGCGGCCCACCGAGGCCGGGCTGCGCACGCGCCTGCTCTTCTCCTTCTGGCCGCTGCTCCTGGCGCCGCTGGTGCTCTTCCTGATGGGGCGGCACTGGTGGCGGCACGGGCGCGACCCGCGCGAGCAGGCGATCGTCGTGGCCTACCAGCCACCCGAGGGGATGACGCCGGCCGAGGTCGGCACCCTGGTGGACAACTCCGCCGACCTGCGCGACATCACCAGCACGCTGGTGGACTTGGCGGTGCGCGGCTTCGTGGGGATCGAGGAGGTGGAGGACAAGCACCTCTTCGGGCTGATCTCCAGCAAGGACTGGGCGTTCCACCGGCGGACGGAGAGCACCGAAGGACTGTTGCCGCACGAGCGGAGCTTCATGGACGCGCTCTTCTCCGGCGCCTCGTACGGGCCCGCGTGGGGCGTGGTGAAGGAGATGCGCGAGCGGGCTGCCGCCGCGCGCGCCGCGGGGCAGGAGGTGGGGGAGGAGGCGTTCGCCGCCGACCAGGCGCCGGCGCAGCAGCCGAGCGTGCGCCTGTCGTCGCTCAAGAACGAGTTCTACAAATCGCTCCCGGGGATCCGGACGGCGATCTTCGAGCGGCTGGTGGAGCGCGGCTACTACCTCAAGCGGCCGGACACGGTGAAGGGTGCGTGGATGGCCGGCGGGATCGTGCTCGCCATCCTCAGCGGGGTGGCGGCGGGGATGCTCGGCGACTCTGGCCTGACCTGGATCAACCCGCTGGCGCTGGGGATCGGCGGGGTCGCGAGCGGGATCATCGTCGCCATCTTCGGCGCGCTGATGGCCGCGCGCACGGAGCAGGGGGCGCGGGCGCGGGAGGCGGCGCTCGGCTTCCGCGAGTTCCTCGACAAGGTCGACAGCGACCGGTACCGGCGGATGATCACCTCGCCGGAGCTGTTCGAGAAGTATCTGCCGTACGCGATGGCGTTCGGCGTGGAGGGGCGCTGGGCGAAGGCGTTCGAGGACATCTACCGCGAGCCGCCGGGGTGGTACGCGGGGAGCGGCTACCATGCCTTCAGCGCCACCTACTTCAGCTCGTCGATGAGCTCCATGAGCACCACCGCGGGGAGCACGATGTCGTCGAGCCCCAGCGGCTCCAGCGGCGGCGGATCGAGCGGCGGCGGATCCGGCGGCGGTGGCGGCGGCGGCTGGTAGGAACCGCGATTCACGCGGAGGAACCAGAGGGACCCGACTGCGGATGGCGCCTCTCCGGTTCGGGGGCGGGGATGATCGGCCCTGGCCGCCGCGGGCGCAACCTCGCCTCAGATCCGTCCGCGGGCGCCTGTCGCGCGCGAGGCGGGGCGTGTATCTTGCTCGCCCGCGGGAGGGAAGCGGAAGGCGCGGGAGAACCCCAGAGGCGTGAGGAGCGATGAGCGATCAGGAGCAGGCGGGCCACGAGCACGAGGGAGAGGACGGCGACGTACTGGGGATGGCGGTGGGATTCCGCATCTTCGAGGACGGCGGCGACCTGTACCTGGCCGAGGCCGAGATCAGCCCGTACGAGGACCAGCCCACCGCGCTGGGCGTGACGCTGGTGTTCCATGCGCTGGCCGGCATCGACCCCACCGCCGAGGACGACGACGAGGCCGAGCCGCTCGCCTTCGACTTCGACGACGAGCTGACCCGCGACGAGGGCGCCACCATCGTGGCGCAGACGCAGGACATCCTGCGCCAGCTCTCCAACCTCACCCCCGAGTCGCTGCGCGAGTACCTCCAGGCGGCGAAGGAAGACGTCGAGGACTAGGATCGGCAGGGGACAGGGGACCGCAAACGGCGGCCGCACCGATCATCGTGCGGCCGCCGCCGTCGTTGTCCCCAAGACCCGCACCCGCAGTCTCGCGCAGAGCCGCAGAGGGCGAACGCTTCTCTGCGGTCGGCGGCTTGATCACTCCGATGGCTTGTGCAGGCGGCGTCCCAAAGCACCAGCGCGGGCGATCGCTTCGTCCGACGACGCTCGTTGCAGCAGCGATTCCCAATCGTCAGGGGGATCTCCTCGGTCCAGCATTCGGCCAAACACCGCGTACGCATCGGTGCGGCTCCCGTACGTCCGCAGTGTGCTCGTATCGTTCACCCATGTGTAGACGATGATTCGCGCATCCGTCCTGAACCGGAAAAACAGGCGAAATCGTCCGTTGCCGAACTTGGCCCTGCACCAATGCTTCCGTTGACGGCCGAGAGTGCTCCCCTGCCGGAACTCAGGTCGGCCCGGATCGAGGGGGATCAAGTCGTAGACGAGATACGACAGCGCGGCGAGCAGTTTCTCGTCGGCGCTCGCGGCGCCTGAGTCGTGCGGGCGTGCCCGGTCGACAGCGTTCAGAACCCGCTCCACCTGGTCGAGGAAGAGCGGGTCCATCAGCAGCGTCCAGCCATTCGCCTGAACCAGTTCCGCCGGACGTTTCGCCGGAGCCGGAACCTCACGCGCGTCAGAGCGAGACCGGCCCTTCGATCTCTTCGTCAAGGTCCACCGTCACCCCCTCCGAAAGTCTTCGCATGCGGTCCCGGAGCTCGGCGGTGATCGGCTGTAGCCGCTCCGGGTGCTCGTTGATCTGACGCTCGAGAAAATCCAGGAACGCGCCGAGAACGGGATCTTCCTCGTCCTCTTCCTCCGCGCGGCGGATCACCGCCTGTTCCCCCTCGATGGCATAGGCGAGCTTGTCACCCGGCCCGACTCCGAGGGCCTTGCGCACGCCGCTCGGGAGGGTCGTCTGCGACTTCGCGGTGACGGTGCTGTACAACATGGGTCGCTCCTGGCTGGAATGCGTTCGCATTCCAATCCTAATGCCAGATGCATTCGCCGGTCAACGGTTCTGCGACCATCTCACTCGCCCGGCACGATCTTCTTGCGGAGCGTCGCGTAGCTCGACCACACAGTGACCATGGGCGACGAGGTGCCGCGGACGATGGTCGCGTCGGCCAAGGCGGAGAGGAAGGAGTCGCGGTTCGGCGCGAAGGGCGGCAGCTGCACGTGGGCGGCGCCGATCTCGCCCAGGGTGTGCGCGTCGCTCCCGGCACCCAGCAGCTTGCCGTGCGCGCGCGCCCACGCCTCGCCCTGCTGGTTCACCTCGGCGCGGAAGGTGCGCGCGTTGTGCGCCTCCACCACGTCCACCAGGTCGGCGATCCCGTCCAGCAGCTCACCCCCGCCGCGCCGCCGCCGGTCGAACGGGTGCGGCACGTACACCACGCCGCCCTGCTCGCGGATGCGCAGGCAGGCCTCGCGCAGCGGCGTGAACTTCGGGACCAGCCCGGTGAGGAAGATGCCGATCAGGTCGGGCCCCTCCGCCGTCCTCACCTCCTCGCCCACGATCACGCGGTCGGGCGCCCGCGCGTGCAGCCGCAGGGCGCCCTCGATGCGATCGTGGTCGGTGATCACCACCCGGTCGATCCCCGCCGCGTCCATCGCGGGGACGATGCCGTCGTAAGGGTTCAGCGAGTCCTTGGAGGCACGGGTGTGGCAGTGCATGTCCACCCGCAGGCGCGGCGCCTCAGCCACCGGCCGCCCCGGCGCGCCGCTCCAGCTCCTGCCACACGTCGCGCGCGCGGCGGCGCACCTCGCCCAGCGTGCCCTCGTTCTCGATCACGTAGTCGGCGCGGGCGCGCTTGAGTGCCGACGACATCTGCGACCCGATCATCTTCTGCGCCTCGGCGGGGTCCAGCCCGCGGTCGCCCACCAGCCGCGCCAGTCGCGTCTCCTCGGGCGCGTCCACCAGCACCACCACGTCGAACTCGTCCACCAGCCCCACCTCGAAGAGGAGCGGGATGTCGGCGACGATGGCCGGTTCTCCGCGCGCCTCGGCCTCGCGGTAGAGCTCCTCGCGCAGCTCGGCCACGGCGGGGTGTACGATCTGCTCCAGCCGCTCGCGCGCCGCCGGGTCCGCGAACACGATGCGGCGCAGGGCGGCGCGGTCCAGCCCGCCGTCGGGCTCCACCACCTCGTCGCCCCACTCGGCGGCGATGGCCGAGAACGCGGGCGTTCCCGGGTCCACGGCGCGCCGCGCGAGCTCGTCCGCGTCCACCACGGTGGCGCCCAGCGAGCGCCATACCTCGGCCACCGTGCTCTTGCCGGCGGCGATGTTGCCGGTGAGCCCCACTTTCAGCATGCGTCCCCCACGGAGCTGTGCATCGACCCCTCCCTCATCACCGCCGGCGCGGGTCCACCGGGTGCGTCAGCGGCTCCGGCTTGGAGAGGATGTCGTCGGTCGTCCCTGCCTGGCGGTCCTTGCCGGCCGAGCCCACCTGGAAGGTGGCGCGGTCGAAGACGATGTAGTAAGCCGTCCCCCAGGGATCGAGGGACGCGTCCTGCTGCATGTCCTCGCTGTCCACGAAGTGCGCGAACCCGTCCGGGGTGCTCGGCACGGGTCGCCCGGTGGCATCGGCGCGCTTCACCACGTCGCGGATGTCGTTCACGCGCGTGCGGGCGTTCCACTCGTACACCGGGTTGAGCGCCGGCTGCAGCTTCGGCCACACCCGCTCGCGCACCGGCGGCACCAGCACCACCAGCGCCACCGCGGCCACCAGGAGCCACACG
>DASYJZ010000843.1:0-11604 GCA_035995965.1 Longimicrobium sp.
CCCGGGACGTGCTCGTGCACCCGGGCCATCCCCCGCCCGCCGAACGCGTCCAGCACCTCGCCGGAGCGCCACTCATCTCCCTCCCTCCGCACCACCTTCAGCACGACCGGTTCCCCGTCGCGCGTGCCGAACGCCACCACGGAGCTCTCGGTCTCCAGCGTGCGCTCCACCACCACGCCCCAGCCGCGGATGCGTTCCTCGACGCGCTCCGCCAGCCTGTCGTCGGACGCCGGTGCGGGCGGCGGGAGCGGTGGGAGCATCGCGCTCAGCAGCACTCGGCGTGCACGACCATCTCGGGCGAGCCGTCGGCCAGCGGCGCGCCGTCGAAGTATTCAGCGCCGCCGCCAGGTGCTTGGGTCATCGCACGGTCCTCCCGCCCGCCGTCAGTCTGCGGGGATCGGGTCCGGATCGTCGCCCTTCAGCAGCATCTGCGGGAGCTGGGCGAAGGTGTAGCTACCGTCCGCCTGCAGGTCGAACACCCAGACGACGTCGTAGCGGTCGCCGGGCCACTTCTGCGGCGCCGTGGTGGCGTTCCCGAGGATGCGGTTGGCGATCACGTTCAGGTCCTTGTGCTGCCAGCAGATGAGCGCTACGCCGGACTGCGCCATGGCCGCGTCGGCCACCTGCACCTCCTGCCCCTTGGTGAAGTCCGTGTTGATGCTGAGCCCGAGCTTTCCGGCCAGCGGGGTGACGGTCTCCACCGGCCGGTGGCTCTGGCTCTCCTCCGAGCCGGACGATCCCGGCGGCGCCGCGAACAGCACCACGGGCGTGGCGAGCAGCGGCGACTGCAGCGGCCCGTTCGTCGGCGCGAAGAAGCAGACGAGGGCACCCGCGCGCTGCCATCCCTTCACCGTGAGCGACTGGATGTCGTGGTCGCCGTGCTTCGTCACGCCGTGCGGCGGCGGGTTGGTGGGGGGCTTCTCGGCGTGGCGGATCAGCAGGATGCGGGGCGCGCGTGGTGAGCTCATGGTCGGCGGATAAGGGCGGGGGTGAACTGCCTTGGAAGAGCGGGAACGCCGAAACGATGCAGAAGGCGGGAGGATCGGGCCGCCCGCGCATAGTAGGTCGTGCTGCGTCAGACGTACAGGGCAGCGCGACGGGCGGTGTCGCAGCACGCATTTCGACGGAGCGCACGCCGCATGCCGCGCTGCTCACTCCGAACTCATTGGTACGACCCAGGTTGGCTACGCTGTACTCATTCACTCTCAACTGGAAAACCCACTTACCGGCACACTTCAAAAGCCGTAGAATACCCGAAGATGATGTTACCTCGGTGGCCCCTGCGGATCGCATGTCTTTCATCTCCCCGCAACTCCTCACCGCGGCCCACGAGGCGCCGGAGGGCGACGGCTGGCTGCACGAGGTCAAGTTCGACGGGTACCGCTTGGCGGCGCAGGTGGAGAGCGGCCGCGTGCGCCTGTACACCCGTGGCGGGCACGACTGGACGCAGCGGCTGCAGCCGGTCGAGTCCGCCGTCGCCGCGCTGGGGCTGCGCAACGGGTACCTGGACGGCGAGCTGGTCGCCGTGGCGGCGGACGGACTGCCGGACTTCGACGCGCTGCAGCGCGCCACGCGGGGCGGCCGCAACGCGCCCCGCCTGCTCTACCACGTGTTCGACGTGCTGCGCGCCGCGGGACGCGACCTGCTCCACGTGGAGCTCGCCGCGCGCAAGCGGATCCTGGCCGAGCTGGTCGGCCCCGGCGACGAGATGCTGCGCTACGTGGAGCACCACGTCGGCAGCGGGCCGGCGCTGCACGCCCGCGCGCACGCACTGGGGATCGAGGGGATCGTCAGCAAGCGCGTCCGCAGCGGCTACCAGCCGGGCGTGCGCACGCGGGCCTGGGTGAAGGTGAAGTGCTACCGCATCTACCGCGTGACGGTGGCCCGGGTGGGCGACGGCGAGGTGGCGGTGCTGGACGGCGACGGCGCGCCCGCGGGCTGGGTCCCGGTCTACTCGCGCCTGCAGCTCGCGGCGCTCCACCCGGGCGACGAGGTGACGGTAAAGGCGCTCGCCCGCCGCCCCGGCCGCCATCTGCGCCACGCCACGATCGTGGACGAACCCGCCGAGGCAGCGCGCGAAACCGCCTGAGGCATCGTTGCCGAGACCTCAGCGCGCGCGAGGGATGGGACACGCCCTCCGTCCCTCGGCTGGAAGGATCGCCACGGGAGCCGCGGGGACGCGTCGGCGCAGACGCTGGAACCAGGCGCAGTCCTCCGCGAGCTCCGTACCCTCGCGCTCTCCGGCGGCGGGCATCGTCTCCACCACCTCCCAGCGGCCGCCTCTGCGGCGCAGCAGGGCGTTCTCGTCCTCGAAACGCGAGCGTCCGTCGGGAGACTGCGGGCGCACCGAGAGCCACGCCCATCCGCGCTGCACCCGAAGGTGGGTCACGACGAAGATGACCGGCTGCGGATCGAACCGCCGCCGGTGCGCGCGCGTCGCGTCCAGGATCGCCTTCCGCTCCGCGCTGCCGCGCCCCGGCGTGTACGCGGAATCCGCCTGCGACGCGTGCAGCCGGTCCGCGGGCGACGCGTCCGCGGCGGGCGCGCGGGACAGCAGAAGCACGATGGACGCGAACGCGACAGGCATCGTCATCGGCACCTCGATTCAGCTGGCGAGACGGTGAGCACACCCTCGGTGCGCCGTCGATCAACGTTCGTTCCCGCGTGCTCACACGGAAGACTGCGGCCGGGCTGTACCCTTGCCGCTGCGTCGGATCGAAGCAGATGCACGGCCGCGAGTCCAAGCAGGACGTGATTGGGCACGAGGAGCACTCGCACGATGCCCTTCAACGGCTCGAACCCTGCCATCGCCTTATCCTGAGTCAGCATCTTGAAGATCGACGGAAGAAACGCCCCCAGCAGGGCGAGCGAAGCAACGGCGGCAGCTTTCCGGGTTTTAGGCACCAGGATCAGTATGCCCGTCGTGACCTCCGCCACTCCGGTAACCGCGACGATGGCGGGCTTGTATGGGATGAAATCCGGAATCTCGGCCGCTGTTTCCTTGGGGCCGAGGAAGTGCAAGGAGCCGAAACCCAGCCACTCGACGGAGAGGATCAGACTGCAGATGAGATCGAGGCGAGGTGTTTTCCGCCTCTCCACGGGACCAGCGGAATTCTTGCCCATGACACCAACCTGGTTAAGGGGGAGCGCATGATAGGCCGAAAGAGAAACACAGGGCGACGACTGGAAGAGCCCGCACTGCCATTAATGCCAGCACCGCATGTAAGGCGCAACACTTCCGCAGGGACACGCACGAGGACGCCGCACATCCGTCTCGTCGAATTCGACGAGGGGCGCCGCGGTTGCGACACCCCTCAAATGGCCGAGACGCCCGCGGCCGTAGCCTCAGTCTAGAGGCAGGGCCGGATCATCGAGTCGCCACAGGTGAAGGTGAAGCAGTACGGCGGCACCGTCATGACGCCTTCGGCTCCGGCCACGGTTCCACGCGGCTGCAGCCGCGAGTCCGACGGCTCGAAGCTCTCCACGTCCAGCGTCTCCAGGTTCAGCGTCAGCTTCTTCATCATCGCCTCCAGCTTGCTGTTTCCCGCTCCTCCACCGCCTTCAATCCAAAGGCGGCAAGTCAACGTAAATCGTTGCAGGAATTGTACCTACAGATAAACATAGGACGGAGACGGTATGATGTGTATGAAGGGGGCGCCGCAACCGCGGCGCCCCCTTACGTCATCCTTCCGACGAGGCTCAGGCGGTCGCCTGCGCGGACGTCGGAGCCCGGTCGCGGAGCTTCGAGCGAATGCCGGATGCGCCGCCCACGAGCCGAAACTCGGTGTCGTCATCCTGCCATACCGTGACCATGTCGTCGCCGCTGCCGTGGTGACGGGTCGGGGGACCGATCTCCGCCTCGAAGTCCGCCACCATCTCCTGATAGTTCGAGCCGTCAGTGTACCTGAAGTCCATCTGCTGCACCGCTGCGCCGACGGTGAGTTGGATGTCTATCTCCTTGGCGTTCGCGAAAGTGCCGGGCTTGAGCTTGAAGCGCTGCGGCCCGACCTGCTGCATGAGCGCCATGGCCTGCCCGGACAGCGGCTCGCCGAGCGTGATCGGCACGTCCGTGGCGACGTCGATGGTGCGAAAGACGGGCGTGGAGGAGGTGTTCGCGTGCATCGTCGAGATTTCCGGGTTCGGAGGGACGCCGCGGCTGCGGCGCGAGAGGGATCGCGAGCCGGGGTCGGCATTCGCGCGGGAAACCTGTCACTCGCCCCGACTCGCGCGCCAGAGCAAAACGCGGCGAGGCGCCGGGGAGCCCCAGGCGCCTCGCCAGGTGGAAACCGGCCGCTCACACCAGCGGCATCGGCTTCGGCTCGTCGCCGGAGTAGTCGTAGAAGCCCTTGCCGCTCTTGCGGCCGAAGTAGCCGAGCGAGACCATGCGCCGCAGCAGCGGCGGGCTGGCGTAGCGCTTCTCCTTGTACTCCTCGAACATGATCCCGCCGATCTTGTCCAGCGTGTCGAGGCCCACGAAGTCTGAGAGCACGAAGGGACCCATCGGGTAGCCGGTGCCCAGCTTCATCCCCTTGTCGATGTCCTCGATGCTGGCGACGCCCTGCTCCAGCGCGCGAATCGCGTCCATCATGTAGGGCACCAGCAGCAGGTTCACCACGAAGCCCGAGTTGTCCTTGCAGACGATGGGCTCCTTCCCCAGCGACTTCGCGAACTGGAACGCGGTGTCGAACACGGCCGGGTCGGTGGCGATGGTCTTCACCACCTCCACCAGCTTCATCACCGGCACGGGGTTGAAGAAGTGCAGCCCCACCATCCGCTCCGGCCGCTTCGTCGCCGCCGCCATGTCGGCGATGGTGAGCGACGAGGTGTTCGACGCGAAGATGGTGTGCGGCGGGCAGAGCCCGTCGAGCGTGCGCCAGATCTCGTTCTTGAGGTCCAGGTTCTCGACGATCGCCTCGATGACGATGTCGCAGTCCTTCAGGTCCTCCAGGCTCGACGTCCCGCGCAGGCGCCCCAGCAGCGCGTCGCGGTCCTCGGCCGACAGCTTCCCCTTCTCGACCTGCTTGCCGAGCTGCCGGCCGATCCCGCCGATCCCCTTCTGCACCACCTCGTCGCTTACCTCGCGGACGACGGTGTCGTAGCCCGCGGCGGCGCAGACCTGCGCGATCCCGCTCCCCATCAGCCCGCACCCCAGCACGCCCACCCGCTTGATCTCGGCCATCTCTTCTCCGATTCAGGTTACGTCGTCCTCGGAAGGACGCTGTGATTCGATCTGGCTCCCCACGCGCCATCCTGCGTCAGCGGCAGCTCGCGCCGCGTCCCAGCCTGCCTTGCTCGTCGATGTGCATCGGCCACAGGTCCGCCGTCCGCGGCTGGACGACGATGCAGAGGCGTTCCCCGCTGGCGCGGATCCGCGGCTGCCGGAAGTAGCGCAGCGGCACCATCTCCCACCCCACCTGGCGCAGCGAGTCGAGCTCGGCCGCGTAGTGGCCGTACTGTGCCTTGTAGCTCTGCTGAAGGACGTACGCCTGCTTCAGCACACCGTCGGCCTCCCGGGCGCGCGACTCCGGCGGATACTGGTCCGGCCGGATCGGCGCCGCCAGCCGCGGAGGGGCCCCGCCGTCCAGCGCCGCCAGCAACCGTGCGGCGGAGTCGGCCCCGTTCGCGACCGCGGCCGAGTCGCGCGGCGCCATGCGCGCGTAGCCGATGCAGCGCGCGGGCGCGTCCGCCTCGCAGAAGGTGAGGCTGTCCGCCGTCACCGCCACGCGGTAGTCGCCGGGTGGCACCGCGGCGAGCGCGTTCTGATAGATCAGCAGTACCCGGCCGGGCTCGACGAACTCGTAGCTCCCCGCCACCCGGTACGCGCCCTGGTGCAGGAGCAGCCGTCCGTTGCGGAAGAGCTCCAGCTCGTCGTGCGGCCCGCGCCACCGTCCGTACACGACCGCGGGGTCCGCGCGCGGATGAACCTGGGTGCTCGGAGGAGCCGGCGGTCCCGGCTTCTCATCCCCGGCGCACGCCGCGATCGCCGCCGCCGCGGCGCAGACCCGCACGACGCGCCCCCAGCGCGGCTTCGCGAGCGAGGAACCGGGGAGTCGCGGCGGATTCATTCGCCCGGCACCGTTACGCGCGAGAAGCGGTAGCAATCGCCCGGCGCCGCGGGCCGGCAGAGCACCAGGCTGTCGGGCGTGACCGCGACCCGGTAGTCGGCCGGGGTGGCGGCGAGCTCGCGCATCCGGAGCAGCCGCGGCTCCGGGAGCTCCCAGCGGGCAATGGCCACGCTGCCGTCCGCGTGCTTGAGCAGGAGGCGCCCGTCGGCCAGGAACTCCATCCGCTCGCCGCCGGACCGCCACTCGCCGAGCACCGCCCGCTTCGGCTCGCGCCCGCACGCGGCGAGCAGCACCAGGGCGAGCGCCGCGGCAGACGTCCGCATCGGGCCTACATCCCCAGCCGCTTTTGCCATTCCTGCTTCGGCTGGGGGAGGCGCAGCTCGCCGTGCTCCAGGCGGTCCAGGAAGGCCTCGAGCTTGTTCTGCGTCTGCCGCGCCACGATTCGGTAGGCGCCGCGCGCGCCGAATATGCCCGCCGCGGCCACCCCGATCCCGGCCAGCGCCAGCAGATGCGGCGCGGTGGTCGCCAGCACGATGGCCGCCACCGTGCCGCCGCCGCCCAGCCCGCCCAGCCACCCGCCCGCCGCCGTCCCCGCGCGCACCCCGCTGAGGTCCATGGAGAGGGTGACGACGGACGAGTCCTCCTCGGCCAGCGCGACGCCGACGTCGACACTCTGCAGGTCCAGCGGGGCCACGCGGCTCCCCACCTTGCTGAAGGTGCGGCCCACGGCGGCGCCGATCCCCTGCGCCCGCACGTAGCGCGTGCGGTCGGGGAAGCGGCGTTCCACCACCATGAACTCGGTCTCGATCAGGTAGCGCTCCAGGAAGATCCCCAGCTCCACCGCCGGCCGCCGGATCGTGCGGGCCGCGCGGACGATGCCGGGCCCCATCATCCCCGCCAGCATTCCGTGCTCCTCGGGGGGCCGGCTGCGCACCTCGGCGATGGCGCGGCGCACCAGGTGCTGCTCCAGCCCCAGCTCCTTCCCGATGCGCACCACCTCCGCGTCGGATAGGCCGTCCGTCATCTCCGTCTCGCGCACCGTCTGCAGCTCCACGGCGCGCTTGATCACCGCCTCCAACTCGGTGCTGGAGAGCATGCGCGCCGGCAGGCCGGAGCCGCCGGGGGGCACGTTGGCGGGAGGGTTGTCGCTCATCGTCTCAGCGAAGCCGGGCGCGGCGGACGTCTCGGCATCAGCCGCCCGTCGCGGATCAGGAGTCCTGCGCGGGGAACGCCTCGACCACCACGGCGATCCCCTGCCCGCCGCCGATGCAGGCGCTGCCCAGCCCGAAGCGCTTCCCCCGGCGCCGCAGCTCGTGCAGCAGGTGCACGGTGATGCGCGCGCCGCTGGCGCCCAGCGGGTGGCTCACGGCGATGGCGCCGCCGGAGACGTTGGTGCGCTCGCGGTCGAGCCCCAGCTCCTTCTCCACCGCGCAGTACTGGCTGCCGAAGGCCTCGTTGATCTCCACCAGGTCCATCTGCCCCAGCTCCATCCCCGCCTTCTTGAGCGCCAGGCGCGAGGCGGGCACCGGGCCGATCCCCATGTGCTTCGGCTCCACCCCCGCGACGCCCCACGACACCAGGCGGCCGATGGGCTTCAGCCCGTTGCGCCGCGCGTACTCGGCGCTGGCGATGACCACTGCCGCGGCGCCGTCGCCGATCCCCGAGGCGTTGCCGGCGGTGACGGTGCCGCCCTCCTTGAAGTACGGCTTGAGCTTCGCCAGGGATTCGGCGTTGGTCTCCGGCCGCATGTGCTCGTCGGCCATGAACTGCGTCTCGCCCTTGCGCGTCTTGATGGTGACGGGGGTGAGCTCCTCGGCGAAGTGGCCGGCGTCCCACGCCGCCTTCGCGCGCTGCTGCGAGAGCTGCGCATAGGCGTCCACGTCCTCCCGGCGGATGCCGTGCGCGTCGGCCAGGTTCTCGGCGGTCACCGCCATGGAGCAGCCGGCGACGGGGTCGGTGAGCGCCTCCCAGAGCAGGTCCTCGTAGAACTTGCCGGCGGGGCCCAGGCGCTGGTCGCCCCAGCGGGCGCCGCGGACCACGTGCGGGGCCTGCGACATGCTCTCGGTGCCGCCGCAGAGCGCGACCTCGCACTCGCCCAGCATGATCTCCATGGCGCCGGAGACGATCGCCTGGAACCCCGAGCCGCAGAGCCGGTTGAGGGTGAGCGCGGGGACCTCGATCCCCAGCCCCGCGCGCAGGCCGATGTGGCGCGCCAGGTAGATGGCGTCGGCCCCGGTCTGCAGCGCGTTGCCGAAGACCACGTGCCCCACGTCGGCCGCGGGGACGCCGGCCTTCTCCAGCGCTCCCTGCGCGGCGAAGACGCCCAGATCGGTGGCGGAGAAGTCCTTGAGGGCCCCGCCGAAGGTCCCCATCCCCGTGCGCCTGGCGGAGAGGAAGACGACGTCTGTATCCTTGCCCTGCGTAGCCATTTAGTGAGCCGGGTTCAGCGTGGATCGGGCCGTAAACGTAGGCGCGACAATATGCCCGGGCGGGGGCGAGTGCGAAAGTGCGGGAGTGCGAAAGTGCGGGAGTGCGAAGTTGTGAAAGTGTGAAAGCGTGAAAGTGCGAGCGCACGAGCGTGCGGGGGCGCGAAAGTGCGGATCGGCCGCATGCACAGACGCGGAGCAGCGGAGAGGTCGACGATCCTCTCCGCTGCTCCGCGTCTGTGCGTGCCGCGTCGCTCAGGGCGGCGCAGGTTCACTTCAGCGAGGCGGCCACCCAGCGCTCGATCTGCGGGACCGCGTCGGCGCCGGAGACCATCTTGCCGTCGAAGACGAAGCTCGGCGTGGCGCGGACCCCCACCTCCCTCGCCGCCGCCATGTCGCGGCGCACCACCCCGGCCAGCCGCGGGTCGCGCACGCATGAGGCGAACGCCGGCCCGTCGGGAACGCCGGCCCGGGTCGCGAAGCCACCCCACCCCTCGGCGGGGATCGAATCCTGGTGCGCGAAGAGCGCGTCGTGGAACGCCTCGAAGCGGCCCTGCCGCCCCGCGCACTCCGACGCGACCGCCGCGGCGAAGGCGTGCTGGTGGATCTCCAGCGGGAAGTGCCGGTAGACCACCGTCAGCCGCCCGGGGTAGCGCGCGCGCAGGGCACGCAGCGAGCTGCTCGCGCTGGCGCAGAAGGGGCACTGGAAGTCGGAGAACTCCACCACGCGCAGCTCCGCCTGGCCGGGGCCTAGCAGCGACCCGGCGATGGCGTATCGCCTCCAGTCGCGCACCTTCACCTCGGCCTGGGCGGCGACCGAGGGCGGAAAGAACTCGCGGCGCGCGAAGAGCCCCGTCATCGACACGGCGCAGACGACCAGCACCACGCTCAACGTGTTGGAGAGCCGCTCGCTCATGGGTTCCTCGCTTCGGCAGGGTGGATTGCAGGGGAAGGACGAGGGATCATCGCCGGACCTGGTACAGCACGAGCCGCTGGACGCCGGCGTCGGTGGTCTCCAGCCCGTAGGCGCGATCGCCGCGAACCACCTTCAGGGTCACGTTCCCGGGGACGGAGACGGTCGCCTGGAGCCGGCCCACCGCATCGAGCACCCACCAGTGCGACGGGGCGAGCCCGGCCCCCGCCGGGGTGGCGTACGTCATCCCGGTCGGCGTCTCCACGATCCGGTCCTCCGCGCGCACCGGATCCAGCCAGATCCGCCCGCGGTCGTCCAGCACGAAGGTCTCGTACGCCAGCTTGGTGTCGGGGATCTGGTGCTGGCGCAGGCCGATCTCCAGCATGCGCCGCTTCATCCGTCCGATCCGCCCTTCCCGTTCGTACGCGCGCATCATCCCGTCGAGCTCGCCGCGCACGATGCGGGCGGCGGGGCGCGCCTGCGTGAACCCGCCCACACGCCGCCCCGAGAGGTCGTAGATGTCGACGCCCAGGTGGTCGGTACGCCCGTAGTAGAGCCGGTCGTCGCTCCCCAGGCGGAGCACCGGCTCGCGGCCGTACGGCATCGCCCCGACCGAGAAGCCGAACGAGGCGTCGCGCACCACCAGGAACTGCTTGTCGGGGAACGACAGCATCGGCGTGGCGCTCACCCCGCCGCGGCCGGCGCGGCGGAGCTCCACGGTGTGGGGCCGCTCCAGGTTGGCGTCGGTGGAGGGGGTGGTGTACTGCACCAGCAGCTCGCCGCGCGCTGGCGCGAGCAGCTCGTAGTTCGCGATCTGGCCGGAGCGCGTCAGCGGCAGGATGTAGGCCAGCCGCGCCGAGTCGCCGCGGAGGTGGAACGCCGACACGCGCTGCTGCTGCACGTCGAGCGCGAACAGGGTGTCGCCGCGCAACGCCACGTCGCGCATCCCCCTGAACTCGCCGGGGCCGCTCCCGCGCCGTCCAATCGGCGGCAGCCTCCGCCCGCCCGCGGCGAAGCGCCGGATCTGCTGCGCCATGAAGTCGGCCACGAGGACGCTTCCGTCCGGGGCGACCTCGAGGTCGGTCACCGTCCCGAACTCGCCGTCCACGGCCGCCTGCTGCACCAGCGTCCACGCGGGGACGCCGGCTTCGAGAGGCTCGGATGCCGTCTCTTCCCGCGACTGCTGCGACACGCCGTCGCGCGCGCGGCATCCCGCGGCGAGCGACGCCGCCGCGAGCACGACCGCCAACGCGGCGAAGGGAGACGCCGCGGCGCGGACCGACATCGATCTATTCATTGGCTTGTCCCCAGAGCCGCCGCCGGAGGAGCGCGGACGGAGCGGAAGGAGGTGTCAGAACCCGTGGGTGTGTCGCCGTCGCTGGCCCGGCGGGGGATCCGCCCGCCGGGCGCCGAATCTCAGCAGGGCGACCAGCAGTGGGTCGCGTCCGCACAGCAGCTCACACCGCTGCACGATGCTCCGTTGCCGGCCGTGCAGGTGGCTACGGCGGCCGCTTCCTGGAGCGCCGCCTGGGCGGTCGAGGGGCTCGCCATCGCAAGGCCGGCGATGGCGATGATCGACAGGGCAGACAGATTGAGCATCAAACGCCGCATGGGATCCTCCTCAGAGTGTAGGGAAGGCAGGAAGAAAGGGACCGTGCCGTCGGCGTTTGGGGCTCATGCATAAATGGTACCTAAATGTGCGTCTCCTAAGGATCGCACTTTTTGAGAGAAACGAAATTTCCTTGGACCGCATCGGCGGCTCGGCCCGCACTCCCGTTCCCCGGTCCCTGTGATTATTTTCCAAGTCGATACGGTGCGCGGAGTTCGTGGAACATCCCGTCGCGCGGCGGTTACATCGTTCGAACGACGATTTCCTCTCAGGCGCAGCCGGAGGGCGGCCCGCGCCGGTTTTTTCATCCCTTGAAGTGCAGTTCCCGATGGCTTCTCCGCGTCCGGATCAGCAGGAACCCGCCTCCCCCACACCCCAGCCGGCGCAGCAGCCGTCCGCCGCCACCGGCGAGCAGCCCCGCGGCCGTCTGGACCTCGCGCTGAGCCCACTCGCCGCCCGCGTCGCCACCGCGCTCTCGCTGCTGGCGGTGCTCGCGTTCGGCGGCTGGCGTGCGTACGAAGTCCTGCGCGGGCCGGAGCTCCCCGTCATCGCCTACTCCGCGCTGCTCTCGGCCATCGACGCCGGGCGCGT
>DASYJZ010000844.1:0-6211 GCA_035995965.1 Longimicrobium sp.
GAGAGAACTGATTTCGACGTTCTCTCTTTTCCTCTGCGTCTCTGCGTGAAACGGCCGTCGCGGTTCCCTACGGCTCGCCGGTCTCGTCGTCCTCGAAGAACATCGGCGCCGGCGGCTCGGCGAAGCCCCCTTCGCGCACCAGCGCCTCCAGCCCCTCCGCCAGCGCCCGCACCTGATCGGGATCCATCCGCCGCAACGCGTCCTGCATGGAGGTCTGGGCCGTGCGCGGCGCCTTCTGCAGCAGCGAGCGGCCCCGTTCGCTGATCGAGATCTCCATCCGCCGCCCGTCCTCGGCCGACGGCGCGCGCCGGGCGAGCCCGCGCTCCACCAGCCGCGAAACCACCGTGGAGACGGAGCTCTGGTGGGTGCTGGTGCGCTCGGCCAGCTCGTTCACCGATCGCGCCGGCGAGTCTTCCAGCCGCTGCAGCACGAAGAGCTGGGCGCCGCTGATCCCGATCTCCTTCTCCACCGCCCGGGTGGAGATCCTCAGCGCGCGCACCACGGCGCGCAGCGAGTCCATCACCGTGGTCAGGTCTCCCGCCCCGTCGGGTCCGACAGAAGAATTGGCCTCCACAGGCAACCTGCCTCCCCCGGAAGTCGCTCGCTCCCGGCGTTGACCGCGCCAGGAGGGCCGCGCGCGCCGCGCGGATGTACGGAGTACGTCCGCCCCGCCAGGAACGGATGTACAATGTACGTCGGCTCGCTTGAGCGCGGAATGTTCAGCGTGCGAGGCGCAGCTGACGGTGCTGCACCCAGAGCGCGTTCACCGCCGCGAGGGTCACGGCGAGCGCGGCCTCGACGAGCAGGAAGAGCGGCATGCCTCCGTAGTCTCCCGCGTCCGAATGGCCGGTGCGCTGGAGGTACTCGGCGCGGGCGCCGTTCACCACGATCCACTGCAGGTAGGCGATGAGCACGAAGAGGGTCACGGGGAGCCAGAGGAGCGCCGTGCGCTTCCACCCCAGGTAGCGCCGGTGCAGCGCGGCGCGGTCGCCCAGCCACGTGAGCCGCAGCAAGGCCAGGTACTTCCCCCACCCCAGCACCTGGAAGGCGAGGCCGGCGCTCGCCAAGTCGCCCTCCGCGAAGGTGCTCCCCCGCAGCGTGGTCACCGCGAACCCCGCGAAGAGCACGGCCCCCACGGTCATCAGGATCGCCGCGAGCACGAACTCGCGCGGGTCCCACGAGAGCGGCCGGCGGGGCACGATGCGTCGCATGGGGGGTGCGGGCTGCAAACGTCGGTAGGAAAGCGCAAACGGGGGATGACGGCGGCCGGTCGTGCACGGGCGCGGCACGGGTGGATCCGCAGCGCTGAACTTCGGCCGGATACCACGCGGTCGCAAGGTCCGGAGGCCGAGATCCATCACGCACGCGGCGAAGAAAACTCCCAAAACTGCTCACGCTGACCACTTGTGACATCATTGGCCCCACGTGAACGTTGCATCTTCAGCAGACCAATCGCAGCATGGTTGGAAGGCGGCGGCGGGTTGGAAGAGATGGATCCATGTCGTGCGGATCATCCTTCGAACGGAGGTCGATGCACGCTCCCTGGTGTCGCACCACTGCACCTGACCCCTCTGCGGCTCTGCGTCTCCGCGTGAGGCGCTTTTCACGATGCCTGTCCGCCCGATGAGACTGGCGGATCGCGTCCAAGACAACGAAAAGACGGCCCCGGGCGTGGTGCCCGGGGCCGCTCCTCGTGCTGCTGAACGGTGACGCCGAGGGCTTACGCCTCGACCGTCGCCGGCTCCTCCGCCGCGGCGGGGGAGATCAGCGGGGTGGTGGCGCCCATCACCGGCGGGGCCGGGGCCTCGGCCTCGTCCACCTCGGGCCCGAACTCCACGTCGTTGTACCGGTAGATGCCGGTGCCCGCCGGGATCAGGTGCCCGATGATGATGTTCTCCTTGAGCCCCTGCAGGTTGTCGCGCGCGCCGCGGATCGCGGCGTCGGTCAGCACCCGCGTGGTCTCCTGGAAGCTCGCCGCGCTGATGAAGCTCTGCGTGGTGAGCGACGCCTTGGTGATCCCCAGCAGCAGCGGCTCGCTGGTGGCCGCCTTGATCCCCGAGTCCAGCGAGCGCTGGTTGGTGTCCAGGAACACCGTGCGGTCCACGGTCTCCCCCTCCAGGAACTCCGTCTCGCCCGGCTCCATCACCCGGACCTTCTGGAGCATCTGGCGGATGATCACCCCGATGTGCTTGTCGTTGATCTTCACGCCCTGCAGGCGGTAGACCTCCTGCACCTCGTTCAGCAGGTACTGCTGCACCGCCGCCGGCCCCTTGATCCGCAGGATGTCGTGCGGGTTCACCGGGCCTTCGGAAAGGCGGTCGCCGGCGCGCACGTAGTCGCCCTCGTGCACGCGCAGGTGCTTGCCCACCGGCACCTCGTACACCCGCTCGTTGCCGGTGTCGGGGATCACGATCACCTCGCGCTTGCCGCGCTTGATGTCGCCGAAGCGCACCGTGCCGTCGACCTCGGTGATCACCGCCGGGTCCTTGGGCCGCCGGGCCTCGAACAGCTCGGCGATGCGCGGCAGGCCGCCGGTGATGTCGCGCGTCTTGTACGCCTCGCGCGCGATCTTGGCCAGCGTGGCGCCCGGCTCGATCACCTCGCCGTCGCGCACCGTGAGCTGCGCGCCCACGGGCACGATGAACTCGCGCAGCTTGACCCCGCCCTCGCCGTGGATCTCGATCATCGGGTGCAGCTTCTTGCTGCGGTCCTCAATGATCACCATCTGCCGGCGGCCGGTGCTCTCGTCGAGCTCCTCGCGCACCGTCTCTTCGTCGGCGATGTCGATGAAGCGCACCGTGCCGCCGAAGTCGGCCACGATCGGCTCGGAGTACGGGTCCCACGAGAACAGCGTGTCGCCCACCGCCACCCGGTCGCCGTCGGAGACGGAGATGGTGGCGCCGTACGGCACCGCCAGGCGGCTCCTCACCCCGCCCTCGGCGGTGCGCATGATGATCTCGCCCTCGCGGCTGGTCACGATCCGCGACCCGTCGGGCGTGGCGACGGACGTGACGCGGTCGAAGTGCGCCACTCCCTCCACCTTGCTCTTGCGCGCCGTGGTGGCCGCGATGCGCGCCGCCGTGCCGCCGATGTGGAAGGTGCGCAGGGTGAGCTGCGTCCCCGGCTCGCCGATCGACTGCGCGGCCAGGATGCCCACGGCCTCGCCCTCGTCCACGATCCCCATGGTCGCCAGGTTGCGCCCGTAGCACTTCTGGCACAGCCCGCGGCGGCTCTCGCAGGTGAGCACGCTGCGGATCTTCACCGCCTGGATCCCCGCGTCCTCGATCTCGTCGGCGGTCTCCTCGCTGATCAGCTCGCCCGCTTCGACGATCAGCTCGCCGTCGATCGGGTCGAACACGTCGTCGGCCGCCACCGAGCCCACGATGCGGTCCTTCAGCGGCTCCACCACGTCCTCGCCCTCCTTCAGCGCGGAGACCTCGAGCCCCAGGATGGTGCCGCAGTCGATCTCGCTGATGGTGACGTCCTGCGCCACGTCGACCAGGCGCCGGGTCAGGTACCCCGCGTCGGCCGTCTTCAGCGCCGTGTCGGCCAGCCCCTTCCGCGCGCCGTGCGTGGAGATGAAGTACTCCAGCACCGTGAGCCCCTCGCGGAAGTTCGACTTGATGGGGCTCTCGATGATCTCGCCGATGCCGCCGGTGAGCTTCTTCTGGGGCTTGGCCATCAGGCCGCGCATCCCGGCGAGCTGCCGCATCTGGTCACGGCTGCCGCGGGCCCCCGAGTTCATCATCATGTACACGGGGTTGAAGCCGCCCTTGCTCTTCTTCAGGCGGTCCACCATGGCGTCGGCCACGTCGTTGTTGGCGTGCGTCCAGGTGTCGATCACCTTGTTGTAGCGCTCGCCGTTGCTGATCACGCCGTTGTTGTACGCCCGGGTGAAGCGGGCCACGTCGTCCTCGGCCTCGCGGAGGATCTGGTCCTTCTCGGCCGGGATCTCCATGTCCTCGATGCCCACGGACACCCCGCCCAGCGTGCTGTAGCGGAAGCCGAAGGCCTTGAGGTCGTCGAGGAACACCACCGTGCGCCCCAGCCCCACCGTGCGGTAGGCGCTGAAGATCACGTCGCCGAGCTCCTTCTTCCCCATGGTGCGGTTCCAGAAGCCGAGCTCCTGGGGGACCACGGAGTTGATGATCACCCGCCCCGGCGTGGTGCGCACCCAGGTCGACTTGCGGTCCTCGCCCTCCTCCAGCTCCGCCTCGGGGCGGGGGTCGGTGAAGTACCAGATGGGCGAGTGGTAGCCCACGGCCTTGTGGGCCAGCGCCATCTCCACCTCGGCCACGTTGGCGAAGCGCCGCACCAGCTTCGCCGCGTCGCGCTCCTGCGGCGCCTTCTTCCCCTCGGCCAGGTCGGCCTCGAAGGCGGCATTGTGCCCCGCCGTCTCGTGCGTCAGCCAGTAGCAGCCGATCACGATGTCCTGGCTCGGCGCCGCGATGGGCCGGCCGTTGGACGGCAGCAGGATGTTGTTGCTCGACAGCATCAGCACGCGGGCCTCGAGCTGCGCCTCGAACGAGAGCGGCACGTGCACGGCCATCTGGTCGCCGTCGAAGTCGGCGTTGAAGGCGGCGCACACCAGCGGGTGGATGCGGATCGCCTTGCCCTCCACCAGCACCGGCTCGAACGCCTGGATCCCCAGGCGGTGCAGCGTGGGCGCGCGGTTCAGCAGCACCGGGTGGTCGCGGATGATGTCCTCGAGCACCTCGTACACCCGCGGGTCGTCGCGCTCCACGATCTTCTTGGCGCGCTTCACCGTCTCCGCCTCGCCGCGCTTCTCCAGCTCGTGGATGATGAACGGCTTGAAGAGCTCCACCGCCATCGCCTTGGGGAGGCCGCACTGGTGCAGCTTGAGCTCGGGGCCCACCACGATCACCGAGCGCCCGGAGTAGTCCACGCGCTTGCCCAGCAGGTTCTGGCGGAAGCGCCCCTGCTTCCCCTTCAGCATGTCGGAGAGCGACTTGAGCGGGCGCTTGCCGCGGCCGCGGATCGCCTTCGAACGACGCCCGTTGTCGAAGAGCGCGTCGACCGCCTCCTGGAGCATGCGCTTCTCGTTGCGCAGGATCACCTCCGGCGCGCGCATCTCCATCAGCTTCTTCAACCGGTTGTTGCGGTTGATGACGCGGCGGTACAGGTCGTTCAGGTCGCTGGTGGCGAAGCGGCCGCCGTCCAGCGGCACCAGCGGGCGCAGGTCGGGGGGGATGACCGGGACCACGTCCATGATCATCCACTCGGGCTTGTTGCGCTCGCCCACGGTGGCGCCGGAGCCGCGGATGGCGTCGATCACCTTGAGCCGCTTGAGCACCATCTTCTTGCGGTGCTGGCTGGTCTCGTTGGCCACCTGCGTGCGCAGGCTCTCGGCCAGGCCGTCCACGTCGATCTGGCGCAGGAGGTTCCTCACCGCGTCGGCGCCGATGTCGGCCTTGAACTCGGTGTCGCCCTCCTCGCGGGCCTTGTCGCGGATCGCCAGGAACTCGTCCTCGTCGAGCACCTGCGAGTGCTTCACGTCCTGGGCGCCGGGGGTGGTCACCACGTAGGTGGCGTAGTAGATGACCTTCTCCAGGTCGCGCAGCGTCATCCCCAGCAGGTAGCCCATCTGCGAGGGGAGCGTCTTGAACATCCAGATGTGCGCGACCGGCACGGCCAGCTCGATGTGGCCCATGCGCTCACGCCGCACCTTGGAGAGCGTCACCTCGACGCCGCACTTGTCGCAGACGTGCCCGCGGAAGCGGATGCGCTTGAACTTCCCGCAGTGGCACTCCCAGTCCTTCACGGGACCGAAGATGCGCTCGCAGAAGAGCCCGTCGCGCTCCGGCTTGAAGGAGCGGTAGTTGATGGTCTCCGGCTTGGTGACCTCGCCGAAGCTCCAGGAGCGGATCTCCTCGGGGGAGGCCAGCTTCACCTGGATGTAGTTGAAGTCCTGAGACCGGGTCTCGCGGACGCGGGGGAAGTCGATCATGGTCCCCTTGCTCTATCTGGTGTTCCGCCGACGGTGGTGCGTCGCGCGGTGTATCGTGAACGGCGAAAAGAAGTGCCGAGTGCCCAGTGCCTAGTCCCTAGTGCCCAGTCGCGCAGTGCCCGTTCTGTTCCTGGGCACTAGGCACTGGGCACTAGGCACTTCAGTCCTAGCTTCCGAGCGTGACCGAAATCCCCAGCGCCTGCAGCTCCTTCACCAGCACGTTGAAGCTCTCCGGGAGCCCCA
>DASYJZ010000845.1:0-2704 GCA_035995965.1 Longimicrobium sp.
AGACGCCCCACCTCCCCGCCCCGGAGCTCCACGATGGCCGACGACATGCTGCACGAGCAGATCCTCGACACCTGGCGCATCGGCAGCCGGCTGAACCTGTACCTGCTGCACGCGATCCCCGAGGAGGGGCTGGACGACCAGCCGCCGACCAGGGGCCGCACGGTGCGCAAGCAGCTCGCGCACGTGCACAACGTTCGGCTGATGTGGCTGCAGTCCGCCGCGCCGGAGCTGCTGGAGGGGCTGCGGAAGTTCGAGCCCGAAGAGGAGCCCGGCCGCGAGGAGCTCGCCGACGCGCTGCGCGCCTCGGCCGACGCGGTCGAGGCGCTGCTCGCGCGCGGGCTGCAGGCGGGGAAGATCAAGGGCTTCAAGCCGCACCCGGTGGCGTTCCTCGGCTACCTGGTCGCCCACGAGGGGCACCACCGCGGGCAGGTGCTGCTGGCACTCAAGGCCAACAAGCACATGGTCGACCGCAAGGTGCAGTACGGCCTCTGGGAGTGGGGCGTGCGCTGAGAGCGCGTCAGCGCCCCCATGCACACTGGTCGGTGGATCGGTATCACCTCATGACGACGGGTTCCGCACCTCGCTCATCAGCGCGCCCACGTTCCCCTCCGGATCGCGGTAGAACCCCATCCACAGGTCGTGGTCCGGCATCTTCGCGAGCAGGTGCGGCTCGCCCTCGATCTGCGTTCCCGCCGCGCGCAGGCGCTCGAACGCCGCGTGGATGTCGCCGACGCGGAAGTAGAGGATGGAGCTGGGGTGGTCGTGCTCCGGCTTCTCCGGCTTGGCCAGGTACAGGCGCACGCTGCCCGCCTGCACGAACGCCGCGTTGGGGATCTCGAACAGCAGCGGCAGCCCCAGCACGTCGCGGTAGAAGCCGATGGCGCGCTGCACGTCGTGCACGTTCACCGCGATCTGCCCCACGTCGGTGATCCCGACACCCCCCGTGTCACTCATGATCCCCCTCCCGCTGGATGACGCAGACTCGACTCGCTTGATTATTTAGTTTAGCTAACTAACTTGTCAAGCATGTCGATTCTGTCCGGGGAAGGTGCGTCGGCGGACCGCGTCGAGCGGGTGGCGGACCGGCTGCACTCCGCGAGCATCCACCTGCTGCGCCGCGTCCGCCGCCGCGACGACGAGAGCGGCGTCACCGCGCCGCACCTCTCGGCGCTGTCGGTGCTCGTCTTCGGCGGCGCGCGGACGCTGGGGGAGCTGGCGGAGGCGGAGCAGGTGCGGCCGCCGTCCATCACCCGCATCGTCCGCAACCTGGAGGCGGACGGCCTGGTGGAGCGCGAGCCCGACCCCGCCGACCGCCGCATCGTCCGCGTCCGCGCCACCGACCAGGGCCGCAGGATCCTCGAGGAAGGCCGCCGCCGCCGAATCAGCGACCTCGCCGCCCGCCTGCGCACGGTCGACGCGGCCGACCTCGACACGTTGGAGCGCGCGGCGGAGTTGATCGAGCGGGTGGTCCGGTAGGCTTGCTGTAAGGATTGCCGGCTTCAGACAGACGGGAAGCACTCCGAAGCTATTCAGACGGCCCCTCGTAGACGCGAGGCAGTGGAGCTCCGATGCGTTCAAGCAGCGCTTCGGCCGACTGGAGCAGGAACACGACAGCTTGCTCGCGGGTGACGCTCGGGAAATCGTCGAGGAACTCGTCCAACGTGCTCCCGTGCGCCAGATGATCGACCAGAATCGCGGCAGGCACTCGCGTGCCGACGAACACGGGTGCACCGCTCACGCGTGCGGGATCGCAGTGGATGACGTATCCGTCGGAAGTTCGCGGCGGCTCGGCGACGTCGACCTGCATCCAGTGGCCGAAGCGTGCCTGGAGCCGCTCGGTGACTGCGGTCCACGGAATCGCGGACGAAGGATCGTCGGAACGCAGCTCCATCCAGCCAACTCCGTTGCAGGAGGTCGAGGAGATCACGAACGGTCGCCGTGCCCGGTCAACCTGCTCGCGACACAACTTCCTCCGTCCTTGAAGTCCCGTGAAGGCGGCCTGTGTACCGTTGTAGCCGCGGAGTTTACCCGCATCGCCCTATCACCTCAGCACTCGCCTCGACTTACAAGCGGCGCTTCCACTCGGCCGGATCTCGGCGCTGATGAAAGCACGAAAGGACCACGACCTGGTCCTCTTCGACGAGATAGATGATGCTGTACGGTGACTCGCTCAGAACGAAGTGCCGCGCCTCGCCATCGAGGAAAGGAAACTGTAATGGGTTCCGTACAATACGCTTGATCGCTGCCTGCACCCTTCGCGTAAACTCCCTTGCCACGCGAGGGCTACGCTCTCGGTACCAGACGGCGGCTTCGTAAATGTCTTCTCGTGCTTCAGGCAGGAAGACGAGGCGATAACTCACCCGAAGCGCTCCCGCAACTCGCGGAACACCTCCTCGCCCGGAATCACACGGGAGGGATCACGCCGGTACGACTCGATTCGCCGGGCGAGTTCATTCCGTTGGGCGTTCGTGAGCGACGCCTCGGGATCGGCGGGGATGCTCTTCCAGATCTCCTCGATCAAGCGGATGCGCTCATCCACGCTCAGCCGACGGATCTCCTCCGCAAGGTCGATGGTGTTCATGCCCTGAATTCTATGTGCTTTTCGTCCAGAGTCAACTCACCCGCGACACGACTCCTGCGAGCCGTTGACCCGCACGCGCTCGCCGTCCCCGCGGCGCGGTAAGGGCGCCGTGGACGGCCATCA